>JAOAFW010000021.1 GCA_026416065.1 Fimbriimonadales bacterium | reverse complement strand
CCCCGCCCCTCTCCCGCGTGCGGGAGAGGGGAGTCAGACCTCTACCCTCTCCCAGCCGCAGGAGACAGGTACACTTATCGCCCGGCCAGGATAACGGGGAGTTCCTCCTCCGGGCAGAAAATCACTACACAAGGTATAATTCGTCTAAATTTCGCAGTCTCACTTAGACCAGCATAGTAGGTAGTCCCATGCGTACGAGCTACATTCCTCAGGTGTTGCGACTTTTGCAGGCAACCTGCGAGCGTCAGCAGGCGCAACTGCAGACGGCGGCAGAATGGATCGCCGACGCGCTGCAGGGGGAGGGGTTGCTTTACGTATTTGGAGCGGCGCATGCGGGCATTATCACGGAGGAGCTGACTTATCGGGCAGGGGGACTGGTTCCTGTTAGCCCAATCTTTGTTCCGGGTCTGACCTGCGACGTGCGTCCACTACCGCTGACTTCTGCGCTGGAGCGTCTTGATGGCTACGCGCTCGCGGCGGTGAAACATATCCCCATCAGTCCTGCGGATGTAGCTCTAATTCACTCAGTGTCGGGGCGCAACGCGGCTCCTGTTGAGGTCGCGCTGTATGCCCGGCAGCAGGGCGCGAAGGTGATTGCGCTTACTTCCTTAGAGTACTCGCAATCGGTCAGCCCGCGCAGCAGCACGGGCTATCGGCTGTTTGAAGTTGCCGATTTGGTTATCGACAACGGCGCGCCTGCGGGCGACGCGGTTGTGCAGCTGGAGGGGTTCCCGCAACCAGTTGCGCCCGTCTCCACCGTGTTGGGCGCCGCGCTGGTAAACGCGATTGTGGCAGAGGCTTGCGCGATTCTCGTCGAGCGCGGGGTCGCGCCCCCCGTGTTCATGTCTGCCAATCTGGATGGCGGCGACGCACATAATGCGCGACTGATGGGGCGGTATAAGGGGCGGGTGTTGTATCTGTAGGGTATCTTTCTCTCTATGAGCGGCGAATTGACCTGGAAGGGCAACATGCTGTTTGAGGGCACGTGCGACATCACGGGGCACAAGGTCCTGTTCGACACGCACCCCCAATCCGGCGGAAACGATGTCGCGGCGACGCCGATGGAGCATCTGCTGCTGGCGGTCGCAGCGTGTACGGCAATGGATGTGGTCGCTATCCTGCGCAAGATGAAGCAGGAGCTGACTGGCTATCGCGTCGAGATTCACGCCGAGCGCAACCCCGAGCATCCTCGACGATTCACGGAAGTCGTCATTACCCACTACCTGCAGGGCAATAACCTGGACCCGAAGGCGGTGGAGAAAGCCGTGAAGCTCTCTGATGAGAAATACTGCTCTGCCTCAGCCACTTTGCGCCTGCCAACAGAGGTGCGCTCCGAGTTTGTGATTGAGGAGTAGGCATGGTACGCTCCGATGATTGGCTTTATCGCGCCGGCTGGGTTTTGGTTCGTGGCGTGGCGCGACTTCTCTGGAATCTGCAGGTGGTTGGCGCGGAGCGCGTACCGTTGGAGGGGGGACTGATTATCGCACCGAATCATCTGAGCCTGCTGGATCCGCCGTTGATTGGCTGTGCTTGCCCGCGCGAGCTGCGTTTCATTGCAAAAGCCGAACTGTTTCGCTATGGGCTGTTCACGAAGCTGATACGCCGGCTCGGTGCGTTTCCGGTGGAACGCGGCACCGCCGATGTGGGCGCGATTAAGACCGCGCTTAGCTTCCTGAACGAGGGGCGCGCTGTGATTATCTTTATAGAGGGCACGCGGGGCGACGGAACCCGCCTGCTGCCCCCAACCCCCGGCGTGACGCTGCTCGCGCGTCAATCGGGCGCCGCAGTCGTGCCGACGGCTATCGTGGGCACAGAGAAGGCGTGGCCCAAAGGCGCGAAACTGCCCCGACGCGCCCATGTGAAAGTCGCCTTCGGCGAGCCAATGTGCTACCAGGAACTATTCGGCGACCGCCATGACCGCGCCGCGCGAGACGAGTTCAGCGAACTGGTGATGGAGCGGATTGAGGCGTTGACAGGGGAGTTGGGGCATCCGATTCCGCGTTCGGGGGAGCCAGTGGAACCGGCAAAAACCCCGTCCGATCCAGCTCCGCACCGTACAGTTTGATGCTCACCATCAGATAGGCGCGTTCCGCGTTGCTAATTGCGCTGTGTGGCAGCCAGAGGTGGAGAGCCGTGCCCTCTTGTTTCGCGCTAAGACGCCGGTTCGGGTAGCGCCAACGCGAGTCGCTCCAGTTGCCCGCGGGGTCCACCGTGAGCAAGGTAATCTCCATCTGATACGGCGCGCGGAACGGCTTGAGAGTCTCAACACTCACGCGAACGCCTGCGCGTCCTGCCTGCGCTTGGACACTGACGATGTCAGCACGCGGCTGAAGGTGAATGGTGGCATTGTCGTCGAACGGCTGGACATGATAGGCGCGTGGTGGTGAAGCGGGCGCAAACAACTCGTTCGTGCGTAAAAAGCTGCTCAGGAATCGCGCCATGATCGCGTATTGCGACTCGTGCGCCTGCAACGCAAGCCGTTTGCGCTCCTGCACCTCGTGGCTAAGAGTGGCTACCTGCCAGTTCTCCGTCAGCAACGCGAGGGGCGGCACGAGCGGTCGGTCACGATGCTCCCCTTGGGGCAGGGGCCAATCCCCCCGATGCACGATATAGTAGTACAGCACTGGGAAGTGCGTGAGTTCACCTGCCTGAACCGCCTGGGCAATCGCTTCGTGTGTAAAAAGCGCGGCGGCGGTGTGGTCTTCGTGGTCGTCCAGCGGGTGCGTCGTGAAGACTCGCGTAGGTTGGAACGCTGCAAGAACACCGCGTAGGTCTGCAACCACAGCGGCGGCGGTGTGGGGGGCGTTGGGTGTCAGCGCGTCGGCGTAGGGAACCGCTTGCGCCTGGGTCGCGCTGGAGCGAAACACTCGACGGGGACGCACCGCCATCGGGAGTAAGCCCCTGTCAGGATAGCCCAAAAAGACGGCGTCGGTGTCGTTCAGCCCCAACGCCCGGAGGGCACGCAGCGATTCTTGCATCCGAATCTGTCCCAGTTGCAAACAGTCGCGGGCATCAGGCGCGCTCCGTGAGGTCAGTGCGGCAGCTGCGGCGAAACCGTCACCTGCCGTGAGATAAACCACCTTGATGGGAACGCCGGCACGCGCTGCGGTTGCCATCAGCCCGCCGCAGCCCAGCACCTCATCATCGGGATGCGGCGCGATAATGAGCAGGCGGTCGTCGGACGTTAGGGGAGGGAAATGTTGCCAGTGGTGCGATTCCTGCGAGAGGCTGGCGCGATGGGTCGCCGCCACGAACAGGAGCGCGCTCAGCCCGATATACGAGCTCAACCCGCCTGCTATCGCCAGTGCGATGCGCAACAGCCAGCGTTTCATGCGCAGCTCCCCTTATTCGCACGGATAGCCGCTCCGTGCGCCTGTCGCCTGAACAGGCATGTCCAAGCTGCGAGATGGCGGAGGGGGAGGGATTCGAACCCCCGTCCCACACGAGGTGGGATGCGGTTTTCAAGACCGCCGCCTTCAGCCACTCGGCCACCCCTCCGACGGCGTGCTATTATACCCGAAGCATCTCGATTCAGGTATCCTTGCAGTGATGGTGGAGCGCATCCAACTCGGCGATAGCCGATCACTGCTGATTCGGGAGGAGCAGGTGCGAGAGGTTCTCACGATGCCCTGCGCGATAGACGCACTGGAGGCGGCGTTCCGCGACTGGGCGCATGGGAGATCTTCCAATCAGCCCCGCCAACGGGTGCATACCCCACAAGGTACACTCCATCTGATGGGCGCGGCGTGGCACAGCAAAGGCTACATCGGCTACAAAGCCTACTTCTCATTCCCTGCCGGGACGCGCTTCCATGTTGCGCTCGCCTCAGCGCACACAGGCGAGCTGCTCGCGCTCATTGAAGCCGATTGGCTGGGACGCATCCGCACGGGCGCAGCGTCGGGGCTGGCGACGAAATACCTCGCCCGCGAGGACGCACAAACCGTCGCGGTTCTGGGCGCAGGCGAACAGGCGGAGACGCAACTGCAAGCAATCTGTGCCGTGCGCCCTGTTCAGCAGGCGTTCGTGTTCAGTCGTACCCCCGAAAAGCGCGAGGCGTTCGCCCAGCGGATGCAGGCGCAGCTGAATATCCCTGTGCAGCCGTGTGAAAGCGTGGAGCAAGCTGTCACCGAAGCCGACATCATCTGTACGATTACAACCGCCCGGGAGCCGATCCTCTCGGGCGCGATGCTCAAGCCCGGAATGCATATCAACGCGGCGGGGGCGAACTCGCTCGCCCGGCGCGAACTGGACACCTTCGCCGTCGGACGCTGTGAGCGCATCACTGTTGACGACCCTCAGCAGGCGCGCTTGGAAGCCGCCGAACTGGTGATCCCCGTTGAGTTGCGCAAACTGAGCTGGGAGCGCGTTCAGCCCCTATCCTACATCGTAGGCGGTTTGCTTCCCCCGCGCCAGTCGCCTGAGGAGATTACGCTCTTCAAATCGCTGGGGATTGCACTGGAGGATATCGCAGCGGCGGTGGTGGTGTATGAACAGGGGCTAACCTACCTCCGATAAGGGGCGAAACATCACCCCTTATCGGATGAGGATGAGGAAGAGGCGTTCAAGATCCACGACGGCGTCGTCTAAGAAACAGCAAACCACTTAATCCTGCGCAGAGAGCAGCCACACTAGCAGGTTCGGGAACATGGACACAATTACCCATAATCCAGTTGACATCGGCCTGGTCGAATCTGACGCCGTAGCCGAGTGAGCCCCACGGTTTTCTAAACCCGGTTTCAGCATTCGGGTCTCGAGGGTCGTCCCTTATCGGCACAACTTCGCCACCCGTATGCACACCGCCGATAAGGTGGCTGCGTACTCGAATCGGCAGTCCGTCAACCACTATGTGGGCTTCTCCTTCGAACAGGTAGGGAGCGCCCGAGTCTCCAGAGGCGCCGATTCCTTCGCCTGCAACGGCTCCCACGCCTCCTGGCATCGTGTTTGAGACCTCGAAGGCATCGTAGGCATACAACTTCCATCGCCGGTTAGGATCAACGCGCTCGATTTTATTATTCCAGAAGCGCTTTGTTCCCCAGCCGTAAACGCCGAAGTCAGGGTCATTCGCTCCCGAAACATATCGATGCACGTAGCCGGTGCCGTCATTCACGCCTGTCACTCCGAAGCCCACCGAGGTCATTTCCTTACCTTCGGGGTGGTTGATTGCTCCGACTGAGAGCGCGTTACGGGACAATATCCTGAAAAATTCGTCCCCCTCATCGCCGTTATAATCTACGATTAAGACGGCGTAATCTTTGAGTCCCGTGGGTCCGCCACGGAAAACAAGAGGTTGCCCGAGATTGTTTCGGGCGATGGAGTGGTAGGTGGTAGGATTATTCCCGAAGGCTATTTTCAAGCCCGGCAAAAGTGGATCTCTGAGATTCGAGTTCCCATACGGACGGTATTCTCCAGCAGCGCCTCCAAATGGATCGTTGCGAACAGGGCTACCAATTACATGGTCCGCTGTCAAAAAAGCGAAACGACGGGTTCCATCAGGTAGTTGTCCCACACAGATGACAGAACCACTGCCTCGGAAATGATCCGCCACAGGCCCAGACTGAACCCGCCCGACGGCAGCGTAGAGTGGACCGTTTCGGTCATTGGGTACTCTTTGTTCAGTAGGGAAACTGGCGAATGCTGCGTGTAATGTGAGTGCGAACGCAACCGCTGGGTAGAGTCCTTCGCGGCAGAATCGCAAGGTGCCCTTCAAGGACATCGAACTAACTGCTAAGTCACAAGAGGCACTGAACAGCCCCCGAGTCGATAAGCCACTCGTCCTGAACATCATAGTCCTCCTTTCTGGGATGACTTGCTTGATCCCAGCAATTACACAGACTCCTTAGGCGCAGGTTTTGTTGCAGGTTGAGATGGATAAATCCCAAAAATCTCACTCTAAGTCGAGTAAATTAACTCTACTTAGTACGGGCAAGCGAGAAAGGCATGAGATTGGGAAAAAGAAACGCATTTGAACAAATCCTACTCATGGGGCGTCTATCCTGTGAAACCCTCAAGACGCTTGGAGTGTAGGCTATAATACTTCTGGAGACGACGATGGAGGAGCGTGAGGAGCGACAGGATCAGGGCGCGCCATTGTGTGAGCGCGCTGGGGGCGAGTTTTGGGCGGCGGAGATGTCGCGTCGCCAGTTTCTCAGGGCGGGCTTGACACTGGTGGCAGTGGGGCTTGCCGCACCGCCGTGGCTGGCGCAAATTGCCCACGCCGACGCCCAACGCCTGCGTAAGGGCGAAAAGCTCCCTAACGACCATATACTCGTGGTGTTGCAACTCACGGGCGGCAACGATGGATTGAACACGGTCATCCCGTACCGCGACGAACTGTACTACCAGGCACGTCCCACGCTCGCGATTCCGGAAGCGCAGGTCGTGCCGCTGGAGGAGCGGTTGGGTTTACACTCCGCGCTTGCGCCCCTGAAACCGCTTTACGATCAGCGCGCCCTTGCGATTGTGCAGAATGTCGGCTATCCCAACCCCAACCGCTCGCACTTTCGCTCGATGGAGATCTGGCAGACCGCCGACCCCGATGGACACAGTCGCTACGGCTGGCTGGGTAAATATCTGGACACGCTGACCGATGCCGCCGCGAACCCGGTGATGGCAATCAGCTTCACGCAGGAGCTGCCCATCGCGCTGCACGGGAAAAAGGCGCAGGTGCCCTGTTTCGCGAGCCTGACCGACCTGCAGGTGATGGCGCGCGACCCTGAACTGGAGCGTACTATCAAAAACCTGAGTCAGGCGGACGAGCGCAAGATGGATAGTCCCGCGACGGTCGTGCGCCAGTCCACACGCACTGCGTTGGAGGCGATGGAGCAGCTGCGCGAGCGCATCCGCAACTACCAGCCGAACGCGCAATACGCCAACGACCCATTTGCGCGGGGGCTGCAACAGGCGGCGCAGATTATCGCCACCTCGCCCCAAACGCGCGTGCTGTATGTCTCCGTGAACGGCTTCGACACCCACGCGGGGCAGGCGAATACCCACCAGCGACTACTCAGTCAATTCGCGGGTGCGGTGAGCGCGTTCTACGCCGACCTGCAAGCGATGGGCAAAGCCGACAAGACGCTACTGATGGTCTTCTCTGAGTTCGGCAGGCGCGTGCGTGAGAACGGTAGTCTGGGCACGGATCACGGAGCTGCCGCGCCAATGTTCCTGCTCGGTGGGCGCGTTCAGGGTGGCTTGCACGGCGACCTGCCTGACCTGCGTAACCTCGATGGAAATAACGATCTGCGCATGCAGTACGACTTCCGCCGCGTGTACGCCACCGTGTTGGAATGGCTTGGTGGCGACCCAGAAGCCGTGTTGGGGAAGGGCTTCGCCCCGCTGAGCATCGTGCGCGTTTGAGAACCGGTGCGACGCCGCAGTGTCGCACCGGTGCGCAGACTATCGCAACTCGAAACTCCGCGAGAGGGAGATACCGATGTCGCTTTCCGCTGTGGGGTGGAACCACCAGACGCCGAGGTTCCAGTCGCCAAAGCGGCGCACGAGGGCAAGGTCTGTCTCTTATACACATCT
>JAOAFW010000019.1 GCA_026416065.1 Fimbriimonadales bacterium | reverse complement strand
CTACAGTCCGGGCGCGACTACGTGGTAGACGAAAAGCACCACGCTGTGACGCTCACGGAAGAGGGAACTGAGCGGCTGGAGCAGATGATGGGCGTGAAAAACCTCGCCGACGAGGTGGAGCTGATGCCCTACATCAACGCTGCGCTCAAAGCCCACGGCTACTTCAAAAAGGACATCCACTACGTGGTGCGCGGTGGCGAGATTATCATCGTCGACGAGTTCACAGGACGCCTGATGCATGGCAGACGCTTCAGCGACGGGATCCATCAGGCGCTGGAAGCCAAAGAGGGCGTGCCCATCAAACAGGAGAGCCAGACGATTGCCGTCGTGACCTTCCAGAACTACTTCCGCCTCTATCAGAAACTCGCGGGTATGACGGGCACGGCAAAAACCGAAGAGGAGGAGTTCCGTAAGATCTACGGCATGGACGGGGTGTGCATCCCGACGCACCGCCCGATGATACGTGTTGATCGCCCCGATGTGGTCTACAAGAATATGGAGGCGAAGCTGCGCGGGATTGCGCTGGAGATTCTGCGCCTCTACACCAAGCAGCAGCCGGTGCTGGTCGGCACGCGCTCCATCGAGATGTCGGAAGTGGTCTCCTCGAGGCTAACCTTTGACAAGCTGCAGCTGCTGACGCTCATCGAGCGCGTGCGGCGCGAACTGGAGACGAGCAAGAGCGTCGACAAAGCCAAGAAAGACGAGTGGCGCAAGACACTGCTGATGCCCCTGAACACGCTCTCGATGCGCCAGATAACGCCGATGCTGCGTGAACTGGGGCTGCCTACCAGCCCGACCGACCCTGCGCATGTGAAATGGTTCCTCGAACACTGGGAGCTGCCTGAAGCGAACGCTGAATACTTCATCGAGGCGATGGAGCATGGCATCCCCCACAACGTGCTAAACGCGAAGTATCACGAGAAGGAGGCAGCGATTATCGCCGAGGCGGGGCGCAAAGGTGCGGTGACGATTGCGACCAACATGGCAGGACGCGGCGTGGACATCCTGCTGGGCGGCTCGATTGTGAAACAGGAACCGAAGCCCGCGAGCGAGGACGGCGCAGAAACCGCCGAAGCCCCGCCGCAGGAAGAGATTTCGTTCCGGCGCGGGGGCAAGGTGCGCGCCGCGCCGCCGCTGCCCCTCTCCGAGCAGGAGCGCTCCGTCGCCGCCGAAGAGGTGCGCAAACTCGGTGGACTGTTCGTACTCGGCACGGAACGCCACGAAAGCCGCCGCATCGACAACCAGTTGCGCGGACGCTCCGGACGACAAGGCGACCCGGGCGAATCGCGCTTCTATCTGTCGTTGGAAGACGAACTGGTGCGTCTGTTCGCCGAGAACCTGCGCAACAGCCCTCTGCTGAAGACCTGGCCTGAAGATGAGCCTCTTGAGGCGAAGATGCTAACCAGAGCCATCGAGGGAGCGCAAAAGCGTGTGGAATTGCATAACTTCTCCATCCGCAAGCATGTGTTACAGTACGACGATGTGTTGAACCAGCAGCGTCTGCAGATTTACAGCCTGCGGCGGCGCGTGCTGATGGGTGAAGGCACACGCGAGCTCGCGCTGAACTATATCGATGAGGTCATCACGGAAGTGGTCGACGAGTTCGCCCCGCGCAATCAGCCTCCCACCGAATGGGATCTGCAGGGGCTGTACCAGCGGCTGAACACGATTTTCCCGCTGGAGTTCTTCGTTAAGCCCGACGACTTCAACTTCACGCGCCACGACTTGCTGCTGGACCAGGTGCGCGAATGGGCAGAGCAGGCATATGCCACCCGCGAGGAGCAGCTTGGCGTGGACCTCGTGCGCGAGATGGAGCGGTATTTCATGCTCCAGGTCATTACGCGCCGCTGGGTGGAGCATCTGGCGTCGATGGAGTATCTGCGCGAGGGGATCGGGCTGCGCGGCTACGGACAGATTGATCCGCTGGTGGCGTACAAGCAAGAGTCGGCGAAGGTGTTCGCCGATACGCTGCATGCAATCCGCAACGATGTCGTGCTGTTCCTGTTCCATGCACAGGTTGCGCCGCCGCAGCCGCGTCAGGTGGTGCGGATTGCAGGCGACGCAAACCCCGCGACGGCGGGCGCACGCAGTGGGATGGGCGGCGTCCAACGGCTTGCCGACGACGCCGAAGCGGCAACCGTTAGTGCAGGCAGCGCATCCGCAAGCAAAGTCGGGCGCAACGACCCGTGCCCCTGCGGCAGCGGTAAGAAGTATAAGAAGTGTTGCTATCCGAAGTACGGTTAGAGCTGTTTCTGAAGCTTCTCCCGCGCGTGCTGACGGGCGCGTATCACTGCGCGCGGCGTGAGGTTCAGAATCGCAGCAATCGTCTTGTCGGGCAGCGGCGCAAGTGACGCCATTGCGCGATAAGAGGCGTCCAGCGCGCCCTGCTCGACCAGCGTTTCTGCCAGCTCCACCTCCAGCGCGAGTACGAACGCCACTGCGTGATGTGTGGGCATCGTTCGCAACGCTGCCGCCACACGCGCCGCGAATTGCGCGTCGTCCAGATGTGCCGTCGGCGTCTCGCAACGCGGGTGCAATGGCTCAGGCAACGCATCCAGTGACTGGTGCGCCTTACGCGCGCGCAACGCGCGGCAATACGCCCGCTGACACACCCGCTGCACAAACCCCGTTAAACACGGCTCCCAGTGTTCGGCATGCTCAGGCAACTTGAATCGCAGCACGGCGACTCGCGCCTCGCTGAGGATATCCTCTAAGTCCTGTTCACACAGCGGCGCGGGATTCATCGCATTGCGCCGATGGAGCCAGCGAGTTGCGTAGTTCTCCGCGAAACGAAGCCACTCCGCCAGTTCCCGCTCCTGATGTTGCTCCAGCCAAGCCTCATAAAAATCGGTTGTATGCGCCATATCGCACCTCTGTACACCCAGAGGATACGCTACGGCACTGAAAATCCACTGAAAAAAGAGTAGGGGGTACTGAAAGCCCGACGGGTAGTATCAACCTGTTAGCAGCCCCTCGAACATCGCTGTCGTCGCGTGGGAGAGCATCTCTGGGGCGTTGCGTTGAGCATGCTGGAAGTAGGGGAGCGCGTCGCGGGGGCGTCCAAGTTGTTGATAGACCTGAAGCAACAGGCGCAGGGCGTTCTCGTCGGCGGGGTCGGTCTGCAGTATCCGTTCGCAGTCGGCGGCGGCGTCGGCAAGCTGACCCTTGATAAATCGTCGTTGTGCCCGCGCAAGCAGGCATTCCAGCAACAGCACGCGCGCGCGTTGATGGGGCAGGGCACACCACTCCTCATCCGCGAATTCCGGTAGCAGGTCGCCCGTATAGAGTTGTATCGCCTCGTTGAGTCGGGCGAGTTGCGCCTCAGGGTCAGCGATTGTGAGTGCGTCCTGCGCGATCGATTCGAACTCTTGCACATCCACGCGCCAAGTGTGGGGGGGTCGCCAGCAGTAGAGTCCGTTCTCGTAATGAATCCAGTCGCCTGCTGTTTCGCCGAAGGCTTTGCGCAGCGAGCGGCGCGCCGCGGAAATCACAGTCTGCAAGTTCACGCGCGCCTTGTCGGGGTCTAAATGAGGGAAGTGCTGCTCCAGCAGGGTGTGCGCCTCGACGGATGCGCCCCCGTTAAGGGCGAGGTGTGCGAACAGGGCGCGGGCGCGCGGGCTAATCCACGCTTTTTTAGGAATTGTCTTCGCCCGGAACCGCACGCTGCCATCGCCGAGTAGTCGGATGAAAATATCCCAGCCTTCAGCGAGTTCGGCGGGCGTGTCACGCGGCGCGATGAGCCGCTGCAGTAGCGGCGCGCCGTACTCGGAGAGGAGCGCCTCGCCTCGCTCGGCGTCTTCACTGCGTTCCAAGATGCGCCCCCGCAGGACAAGCGCCAGCCCCTGATAGAGCGCGTGTCCCCACGAGTCTGCCTTTTCCACCGCGCGTTGGGCGGAGTCGGGAGCGGTCGCGGCGTCGGTCAAGCCTTGCAGTAGATTCAGTTCACACTCCAGTTCGGGCAGGTTCAGCGCGCGCACGAGAGACGTTGCCTGCTGCAGGGCGTCTCGAGCCTCCTGCAGGTGATCTTGTGCGAGGCGTATTTGCGTGAGCAGGAGCCATGCTTTCGCAGCGAGCCACTGATTGCCTGTTTGGAGCGCGGCGCGGCGCGCCTCTTCTGCGGCAGTGGTCGCCGCAGCGAAGTTTTCTGTTTCTCCGAGCGCTTGCGCTTTGCGGTAGCGCCATTCCGCTTCGCGTTCGCGTCCCAGCGCGTGCTGGGCGAGCTGCAACGCGCGTTCCGCCACGCGCACGGCTTCCTGTGGCTGGCGATAGAGCAGGGTCAGGAACCAGGCGTCCAGCGCGGCAAGTTGCTCGCCGGACTGTTCCGCCAGTTCTTGCACGGCGCGTGCCCGCGCCTGCAGCTCCGCTCCGCGACCGGAGAAGTAGGCTTCGTCGGCGCACATGAGTTGGTACAGCATCTGAAATCGCAATGGGCAGTTGGGCTGCGCCGCCCAATGCTCCACGCACTCAAGCGTCTCCTGCGCCAGTGTCGCGTCGCCATTTGCCAGTGCGTACAGGAGCGTGTAGCGCAGCACACCGCCCCAGCGCGTAAGCCAGGTCTGATGGGCGTGCAGGCGCGCCCAGACCGCGCGGTGGATTTCGTAGGCGCGGCGTAAGTCGCCCCGACAGGCATAGACATATGCCATGCTCAGCTCTGCCATCAGGCGTTGCGTCTCGCTCAGGTGGGGCGACTCGAGCAGCGTCTGCAGGGTCTCCTGCGCCTCGCGCGTCCGTCCGAGTTGGCTGAGTTGCCCCGCGCGGGCGCACATCACCTGAGTCCACAGCTCGCGCTCCGGGTCGGCTTCGGGGCATGCTTCCAGCGCTGCTAACGCCTGTTGG
Source organism: Fimbriimonadales bacterium (assembly GCA_026416065.1). Lineage (GTDB taxonomy): Bacteria > Armatimonadota > Fimbriimonadia > Fimbriimonadales > GBS-DC > GBS-DC. Next base: position 2,003 of record JAOAFW010000019.1, on the reverse strand, counting down.
GAGGCATCCAGCGCATGGAGCAACCCATCAGGCAGTTGAAACAACAGGTAGGGACGCTCGCACAGCAGTTGCACGCGGCGGGGGGCGTCGCCTAAGCGCGCGGCAGCGTCCATACAGGCGTCCAGCAACTCCAGCCGCTGGCGCGGAGGAAGCAAAGTGCGCAGCTGGAGGTAAGCGTTGTGCATCCGTTGCAGTCGCTCGGTCGTCGGAGCACAGTGGCGGAGTTGATGGAGTATTGCCAGCTCGGACGCGCCGTGCTGTTGCAACGCCTCGGCGGCGCGCTCGTGCCACTCGGCGCGCTGGCGCGGCTCGATTGTAGAGTAGACCACCTCCCGAAACAGGCGATTGCGCCAGCGCAGGGTGTCTGCGCCCTGCGCCTCCACCCAGCCCAGTGACTGGAGCGCAGCGATACCCTTCGCTACGATACGCTCGCCCTGCCCCAGAACTTGTGGCAACACCGCGCGGGGTACGATGCTCTCAAACAGGCTCAACGCGCGTGCGACCTCCTGCTCGGGCGTCGAGAGGGTCTCAAAACGGCGCAGCAACGCCTCCCGCAGCGTGTCTGGAATCCACGCGCCGGGCGATGCACGCGAGTCGTCTATCTCGGGGAAACTGTTCAGGATTTCGCTCAGGTAGAGCGGGCTGCCGCCAGTAAGTTCGTACAGCGCACGGCTCACCGCCTCCGCATGGGGCATCGTGGGTGCACGTTCCCGAACCAGGGTGTCCACCTCCGCCTGAGTGAACGGGCGCAGCGTCCACACCTCGCCCGCCTCGCGTTCCACAAGGGCGCGATAGAGGTCTCCCAACGCGCCACGCAGGGGCGACGCCGCTGTAACGACGAGACCGATCGGCTCTAACCGGAGCGCGATGAGCCAGTTCAGCAGGGTGCGCTGGAGGTTCTCATGGGCGCGGTGCGCATCGTCAATCGCCAGGAGTAACGGTCTCTGGCGAGCAATCTCGCGCAGGGGGTAGATGAGGCGCGTGGGGATATGCCACGCCTGCGGGTTCTGCAGCCAGCGGTCTAACGGCTCTTGCAGCGGTTTGCCCGCCTCTCCCAGTTCATAGAGTAGCGTTTCCAGCAGTGCGGTCAAGGGCAGATGGGGCGGTTCGGCAGCGTCGCCCCGACACCACGAGTCGGCGACTGTGAAACCCTGTGATTGAGCAACTTGGGTAATCTGACGCAGCGCGGTCGTGCGCCCTGTGCCGACCTCGCCCGTAATGAGCAATACGCCGCCCCGTCCCCCCGCCATCTGTGTCAGCCAGTTGGCGATAGGGGTTTCTAACTCTCGCACCGTGAGCGCGCGCCCCTCGCGTCGCATACAAAAAGTATACCGCTCGCTCCTCTCCACGCGCTCGAACCGGTACAATATCCCCCGTGGCGCGTCCAACGAACTGGATTGAAGTCGACCCCGACGCCTTGCAACACAACGCGCGTAAGCTGCGAGCCTATATCGGCGACGGGCGCACGCTCTGGGCAGTGGTGAAGGCAGACGCCTATGGACACGGCGCGGTGAACGCGGTTCACACGCTACTGCAGGCAGGCGTGAGGCATTTCGTCGTCGCCAGTCTGAGCGAGGCAATCGATCTGCGAGAAGCCATTCGGGAGCCGTCGTTTCGAGTAATGACCCTCTATCCGCCCACCACGCCAGAAGAGTGGCAGACGGCGGCAGAATATGGGGTAGAAAGTGTTATCGACTCGCCGGCTGGGTATCAGCAGGCGTGTGAGATTGCCAGGGTACGGGAGCGTTCGTTGTCCGTGCATCTGGAGTTAGATACCGGCATGAGTCGCCTGGGACTGACCCCCGAACAGCTGGGGTCATTTTTGCAAGCGTTTCGCCCAGATGCGCCGCTGGAATGGCGGAGCGTGTTCACCCATTTCGCCTGTGCTGATAGCGTCCCGGAGTTCACGCGGGAGCAGTTGCGGTTATTTTTGCAGAGTGTGGCATATCTGCGAGGTGAGGGATTCCCCGAAACACCACTGCATGCGGCGGCAAGCGCGGCAC
>JAOAFW010000430.1 GCA_026416065.1 Fimbriimonadales bacterium | reverse complement strand
GATGGACAGCACATCCTGCTCGGTGAGCTGGTCGACGATATAGGCGCAGGCTTGCTTGGCGTACTCGAACGGCGCGCCTTCCATCGATCCGCTGCGGTCTAACACGAGGCAGAGGTTCAGCGGGGCGCGCCCCGCGGCGGTCTGCACGGCGCGGATGGGAATAAGCAGCCCCTCGCGGGCGATGCTTTGCGCCAGCGCGTACCGCCTGCCCAGCACGACTTCCATACTCAGCGAAGGCTGCAGCGGCGCGCCCATCAGGTTCGGCATCGCCTGCGTGCGCGTCGGGTCTAACACGGGCATCTGCATCGCCTGCGTACGGTTCGGGTCTACGGGTACTGCCTGTGTTCGATTCGGGTCGCCCCATGCGCCCATCTGCTGGGTTCTGTCCATCGTTCCCACCTGTCGGTTTCGACGGTTCGGCGCGCGGGGAGTTTTTCCTGCTTAGCGGAACCGCCAGAGCAGGTTCGCGCCGCGGTCCTGCGCCAGAATGGACGCGGCGGAGTAGGCTTTCGCGTGTCCGTCGCCGAAGATGAGCGTGGCGAGACCGCGATTGTCGCCCGTAGCAAAGTGGCGAGCATAGAGCGGTTTGAGTCGTGCAGGCGGCAGATGATTCAGCTCACGCACCAGGTCGCGATCCGCCACAAGCGGTGTGCCCAGACGAGGGTCGCGCGGGTTTGGCTCACCTACATACGGGTCAAACACATAGCCCCGATACTTTTCAGCGGTGGGTCCGCTGGCGGTGTCGCCAAACATCGGGCTGCGGGCTGGCTCGTCCATCTGGGCGAGGTACACTGGCACCGCGAAACCCTCCAGCTGCTGCGGATCGTAGGCGGTCGCCGCTGTGTAGCCTATCGAGCCAACGCCGCGCGTTGACCAGTCGGTTGGGAACCCCGCGCGTTGCGCACTGGGGCAGATAAATATCCCTGTATTGCGCACATAGGGCTGGATAATGCGTGTCCAGATTCGCTCCGGAACACTCGTCGGCACAGCGTAGTTTGTGGAGGGCAGAAACGCCTCGTCGTAATCCTGTACATAGTTCATCACTGCCATTGCGAGCTGGCGTGCGTTCGATAGACAGGCCGTCTGACGCGCGCGCTCGCGCGCTTGTGCAAACACCGGGAACAGAATCGCCGCAAGAATCGCGATGATCGCGATGACCACCAGGAGCTCTATTAAGGTAAATCCCGTACGTTTTTGCATGGTCACACCTAAAGTATTATACCAAATTCGATCTCTTGACTGTTGATTCAGACCTATAGGTCGCCTGGTCTGTGTGCCACTTGACCCGCAGGGCAAGTCCCCCGAAGATCGAAAGCTTACGGGTCGGACTTCCTCTCTACGAGTTGCCGACTTGACAATACCATACTCAAGTCAGGTATAATGCTCTTGCTCAATAAATGGGAACTAACGCCCTACACAGGAAGTATCATTTCCTGTGGAAATGGAGCACAGTTGCCAGAACTAAATACGGAGGACATTCGCTATGGGCAAGGTTGTGGGTATTGACTTAGGGACAACAAACTCGGTGATTGCCGTGCTGGAAGGCGGCGAGCCTGTCGTGATTCCGACGGCGGAAGGGGGGCGCCTGTGTCCGTCGGTCGTGGGCTTTACGAAAACAGGCGAGCGACTGGTGGGTGCGCCTGCGAAGCGTCAGGCAGTGGTGAACCCCGAAAACACGATTTTCTCCATCAAACGCTTCATAGGGCGGCGCTACGACGAGGTGGAGGAGGAACGCAAGCGCGTGCCATATAAAGTAGTCGCCGACAGCAAAGGCGATGCCGCCGTGCATATCCCCGCGCTCGATAAGACGCTGCGCCCCGAAGAGATTTCGGCGATGGTGCTGCAGAAACTCAAAGCTGACGCTGAAGCGTACTTGGGCGAGAAGGTGGACGCTGCGGTGATTACCGTGCCCGCGTACTTCAACGACGCGCAGCGCACCGCTACCAAGAACGCGGGCGAAATCGCGGGGCTGAAGGTATTGCGCATCATCAATGAGCCAACCGCCGCCGCCCTCGCCTACGGGCTGGACAAGAAGAGCAACGAGACGATTCTGGTATTCGACCTTGGCGGTGGCACCTTCGATGTGTCGATTCTGGAAGTGGGCGACGGCGTGTTCGAGGTGAAGTCCACATCGGGCGACACGCATCTCGGCGGCGACGATTTTGACCAGCGCATCGTGGACTACCTCGCCGATGAGTTCAAGAAAGAACACGGCATCGACCTGCGCAACGACAGGCAGGCGCTGCAACGCCTGAAAGAAGCTGCCGAACGCGCCAAAATCGAGCTGTCCAGCGTGACCACCACCACGATTAACCTGCCGTTCATCACGGCGGATGCCAGCGGTCCCAAGCACCTCGATATGACGCTCACCCGCGCGAAGTTCGAAGACCTCTGCGCCGACCTGTTTGAGCGTTTGAAGAGTCCCATCTTCCGCGCGCTGGAGGACGCGGGTTTGAAAGCGAGCGACATCGACGAGGTGGTGCTGGTGGGCGGCTCCACGCGCATCCCGAAAGTGCAGGAGATGGTGCAGCAAATCGCAGGCAAAGAGCCGCACAAGGGCGTGAACCCCGATGAGGTGGTCGCCGTCGGCGCGGCGATTCAGGCGGGCGTGCTGGCGGGCGAAGTGAAGGACATCGTGCTGCTCGATGTCACCCCACTCTCGCTCGGAATCGAGACCAAGGGCGGCATCTTCACAGTGCTGATTCCGCGCAATACCACGATTCCGACGCGCAAGAGCGAGATTTTCACCACCGCCGCCGACGGGCAGACCAGCGTGGAGGTGCGCGTCTATCAGGGCGAGCGTCCGATGGCGCGCGATAACAAGCTGCTGGGCGTATTCCATCTGGACGGTATTCCGCCCGCGCCCGCTGGCGTGCCCCAAATC
>JAOAFW010000410.1 GCA_026416065.1 Fimbriimonadales bacterium | reverse complement strand
AGATGTGTATAAGAGACAGGCCTGCAGGAGCGCGTCGCGGAACTGCTGGGACATGAAGCCGCGCTGTTCACCCCGTCGGGCACGATGGCGAACGAGATCGCCATCAAGGTCTGGACGCAGCCGACCGACGCGATTTTAGTTGACGCCGAGAGCCATATCCTGCACTATGAACTGGCAGGACCTGCCGTCATCTCAGGCGTGCAGGTAGAGACCTATCCGATTGCCGACGGCATGTTCGCGCTCAGCGACATCGAGGCGCGGATTCGCATCGCCGACGACCACACGCCGGGCACGCGCCTGGTGTGCATCGAGAACACGCACAACCGCTGTGGGGGCACGATTCTGCCGCCTGAGTTGATGCCCGTGCTGCGCGCGCTCGCCGACCAGCGCAACCTGAAGCTACACTTGGACGGCGCGCGGTTGTTCAACGCGGCGGTGGCGCGGGGCGTCTCGGTGCAGGCGTGGACACCGTATGTGGACTCCGTGATGATTGCCTTTTCCAAGGGTCTGTGCTGTCCCGTTGGCTCGGCGCTGGCAGGTTCGCGCGATTTTATTCGCGAGGCGCATCGGGTGCGCAAGTTGTTGGGCGGGGGCATGCGTCAGGTGGGCGTGCTGGCGGCGGCGTGTCTTGTGGCGTTAGACACGATGATCGACCGCCTTGCGGAAGACCACGCCCGCGCCAGACGCCTCGCCGAAGCGATTGCGGAGATGCCCGGCTTTTCGGTGAACCTGCACACGGTGCAGACCAACATGATCTATGTGCGCACGGAGCGTCTAGCGCTTGAAGTGGAGCGCGCTCTCGCCGAGCGCGGCGTGCTGTGTATCGCTTTGGACCCGCGTCGTTTACGCCTCGTCACGCACAAAGATATTGACGACACTGCGGTAGAGTACGCAATTCGCGCGTTCCAAGCGGTCGCCGAATAGACAGGCGCGTCAGTCGGTCTCTGGCTGCACTTGGTACGCCAACAGGATGGCGTCGGCGACTTCGGCGAGCGATTTGCCTGTCTGTTCGGCGGTTTGCTGCAGGCGGCGGAAGGCTTCCTCCTCACTGAGACCGAGTTGCTGTATCAGCGTGCGCTTGGCACGTCCGATGCGACGTCGGGCGCGCATCTCCTGTTCTAAGTTCAACGCCTGCGCCTCCAGCGCTTTGAGTTCGCGGTAGCGACTAATCGCCACTTGAATCGCGGGGGCAAGGTCGGCTTCGCGGAACGGTTTCACCAGGTAGCCCAGCACGCCTGCGCGGTTTGCCCCTGCAATCATTTCGGGTTCGCTGTAGGCGGTCAGCACCAGCACGGGCGCGATGCGTTCCTTCGCCAGCTGGCGCGAGAGTTCGATTCCATCCATTTCGGGCATCATGATATCGGCGATGACAAGGTCAGGCTGCAGTGTGCGAGCAAGTTGCAGCGCATCCGCGCCGTTGTCCGCCTCGCCCACCACGGTGTGCCCCATCGCCTCCAACATCGCCTTCAGGTCGAGACGTATCACGGGTTCATCGTCCACAATCAGCACGCGATAGGACTTCATGTCTCGCCTCCCGCGAAGAAGACTTCCACGCCGCGCGGCGTTAAGTATTCGCGTAGCCTGTCTGCCAGTCGCTGTGTACCGGGCATCTCGGTCTCGGCGTGCCCGCCTTCCAGTAAGACCACATCTCTTGCCCACGCTTCCCAAGTGTGGTGGTGGCGCACTTCGCCTGTGAGTAGTGCGTCGGCGTGGGCGATTTGTGCGTCGGGCAGATAGTCGCCTCCAGAGCCGCCCACCACCGCGAGAGTGCGGATGAGCTTACTCGGCTTGCCGTACACGCGCACATACGGGTTGCCCAGCTTTTCCGCGAGATAATCGCGCAGTTCGCTGGCAAGCATCGGCTTAGGCAGGGTTCCAACACGCCCCAGCGCGTGCTGTCCCTGAATGTGTAGGGCGTACACATCGTAGGCAACCTCTTCGTAAGGGTGTGCGCGCAGCATCGCGTGCACGACGGGGGTCAACCGTTCGGCAGGTACCAGCATTTCGATGCGCATTTCCTCGGCGTGTTCGCGTTTGCCCACCTGCCCCAGATAGGGGTTCGCGCCCTCCATCGGCTCGTAGGTGCCCGTGCCTGCCGTGTAGAACGCGCAACGGCGGTACAGCCCAATCACGCCTGCCCCTGCGTTCGCCATTCCATCAATCACGGCATCCACGTGCTCGATCGGAGTGAACACCGCAATCTTGTATTCCTGTCGTGCAGGACCTTCGCCGAACGGGCGCACCTCCGACAGTCCCACGAGTTCCGCCAGCGTGTCGTTGATACCGCCGGGCGCAACATCCCAATTCGTATGCACGGCTATCAGCGCGATCTTCGCTTCACAGAGCGACTGCACTGCCATTCCGACAGGGTCGTCAAAGCGCACGGTGCTAAGCGGGCGGAAAATCAGCGGATGGTGGGTCACCAGCAGCTGGCACTGCCGATAGCGGGCGTTGGTCACGGTGCGCGGGTCGGGGTCTAACGCCACCAGCACACGCTCCACGCTCTGGTTTGAATCGCCAATCTGTAGCCCAACGGGGTCGTTCGGGAACGCCCACTGCGGCGGGGCGATTTCGTTGAGATAGCCCAGCACCTCGCGTACCGTCGCTGCCATAGCGGGGGAATTGTACCTGCTCCCGCAGACGCGAATTTATCCTTCCCAAAAGGATAAATTTCGGGTAAATTATCCTTCGTGGACGGACAATTGCGGGCAGTGATACAGGAGAAGGTGGTGGAGGGTACGACACGCCCTATGCCTGCCTTCACGCCGCGCGATGCGCGAGTTCCAGATGTGCCAAACAAGGCGTTCGCCGTGATTGGTATGCGCCGTGCGGGGAAGACGACCTTCCTGTGGCAGGTGGCACAGCAACGCCTGAGTCGCGGCATGCCGCGCGAACACACCCTCTATTTCAACTTCGAGGACGAACGCCTGCTCGATATGCGCGTACAAGACCTGCAACTGATTGTAGAGACCTACTATCAGCTCTATCCTCAGGCGCGGGAGCAGACACAAACGCTGTTTTTACTGGACGAGATCCAGCGTGTGGCAGGCTGGGAAACCTTCGCGCGTCGCCTGCTCGACGCTGAAAATGTAGCGTTGTTCCTTTCAGGTTCCTCAGCACGGATGCTGGCGTATGAGCTGGGAACCAGCATGCGCGGGCGCGCGTTGCCCATCATCATCTATCCCTTCAGTTTCCGCGAATACTTGCGCCACTTGGGCGAGGAGCCTGATCGCCCCTATTCGCGTCTGCGTAAGGCAGAGCGCACCGCACTCCAGTCGCGCCTGATGCAATACCTGTGTGAAGGTGGTTTCCCAGAAGCCGTCGGGCTGGAACTCATCGACCGACGTGAGTTACTGAGCAGCTATGTGGACGGCGTGATTCTAAGGGATGTTGTGGAGCGATACCAGGTCAACAACTTGAATGTGCTTCGCCGACTGGTCAGGCAGCTGCTCAGCAATCCCGGAACGCCGTTCAGCGTGAACAAGTTCTTCAACGACCTGCGCTCTCAAGGACTCTCAATCAGTAAAGATACACTGCACGCAATGCTGGGATACGTGGAGGACGCTTTTCTGGTGCAGAGCGTTCCTTACTTTGCTTACTCGCATGCGCAGCAGCGGGTACATCCGCGCAAGGTGTATCCTGTGGATATGGGGTTCATTCCGTTCTACGCAGCGCCGCGTCCGTTCCCGCTTGGGCATGCGCTGGAGACCTGCGTATATCTGCACTTGCTCAGGCGCAAGTTTGAGGTGTGTTACCTGCGCACGCCGTCGGGCTACGAGGTGGATTTTGCGGCGCAGACGCCCAGCGGTGAACTGCAGCTGATCCAGGTCTGCGTGGACCCTGCCGACAAAGCTACTTACGAGCGCGAAGTGCGCGCGTTGCTGGAGGCGTCGCAGCAATATCCCGAAGCGACTTTGCACCTGATTACGCTGGAGACGGTTCCCCCGCTTGGGACGCCCGAACCGGTACGCTCTTATTCGGCGGTGGAGTGGTTGCTCAGCGAGACGCAGTAGTTTACTCAGCGGTATCCGACTCCTGCTCTTCCCACTGGCTTGGGGGATTGTTTTTCAGTCCCAGCCAGCACAGGCGTCCGAGGATCAAGCCTGCCGCGGCTGTAAGCGCGACCAGCCAGCGCGGCGGAATGCCCAGCACTTGTGGCGCGTTTTTGAGCATCTCATCGGGCATAAACGGTGCACTGAGCAACGCGAACAGCCCCGTGACCATCGTGAACACCGACATCGTAATCAGGAACACCCAGCCCAGCGTCAGGCGCATCAGGATAAAGATCCCCCCCAGTACCTGTATCGTCGCAAAAAAGCGCAGGCTGAACGGCGTGGGCGCGTTGCTCGCCAGCGCGCTCCACCAGATGCTCGCGCCTACCAACAGCCAGAACAAGGCAATCAACCGGGTCGTAGTTTTCATACTCAGAAGGGCGAACTGCCCTGCTTGAACTGAACAGGCAGATTATACCGCTTCAGGTATCCTTCCTCTGAATGCCTGAAGTGTTGCTCACGGTGCAGATTGTGAACTGGAACGCGCGCGAGCCGTTGCACGCCGCGCTGCGCTCTATTCTGGCACATCCCCCGCAGTTCGAGTACGAAATCGTCGTGCTGGACAATGCCTCGTCCGACGGCAGTGCGCAGATGCTGGAAAAAGAGTTTCCTGAGGTCAAACTCATCGTGAGCGAGCAGAATCTGGGCTTTTCGAAGGGGCATAACCTTGTCGCGCGCGCCGCGCAGGGCAAATATCTGTTTATTCTGAACCCCGATACGGAGGTGCTGGCGGGCGCGCTGGACGCACTCGTCAACTACGCTGAGCAGCACCCCGAAGTCGCGATTGTTGGGCCCAAGATTCTCAACCCCGATGGCAGCCTCCAATACTCCTGTCGGCGGTTTCCTAACCCGGTCGCCGCGCTCTTTCGGAACACGCCACTGGGCAAACTGTTTCCTAACAATCCGTACACGCGCGAGTACCTGATGACCGACTGGGATCATAGTAGCACTCGCGAGGTGGACTGGGTGTCGGGCGCGGCGCTGTTCATCCGGCGCGATGTCTTTGAGCAGCTGGGGGGCTTTGATGAGCAGTTCTTTATGTACTGCGAGGACACCGACTTGTGCTATCGCGCGTGGCAGGCAGGGTACAAGGTGATTTACTACCCCGAACCGAAAATCAAGCACGCGATTGGACGCAGTACAGATCTTGTGGCGAACAAGATGATTATCACCTTCCACAGGAGTATGTATCTGTTTTACAAAAAGCACTACGCGCGGCGAACTTTTATCTTGTTCCGTCCTTTTGTGCCACTGGGGTTAGCGCTGCGAGCGTCTTTGTTTTTGCTAAAAAACTGCAAAGACGCGCTGATGCGGCGCCTGCGAAGGTAGCTGTTATCCCTCCGCGCGTGTAAAGTGTCGCTTCAGAGCTGCTGGAACCGATAGGGATGTAGCGCCCTAACTCTGAAGTGAATATACTCTCAGAAAAAAAAGAGGCTCGGCGTGCGAGCCTCTGGCAGAGATGCTCTCTGTTGTGTCTTGAGAGCAGGACGACCCTTGCGAGGTGTTTAGACGGGGTCGCTCTGCCTGTGTTTCGGGGATTTTCAGTAATCTTCGGGCATTTCGCCACGCCGTCCACCGCCGCCTGCAGGCGCCATCGGCGCAGCGGGACCGCCCATTGGCGCGGTAGGCGCGGGAGGACCGCCAAAGCCGCCCATCGGTCCACCCATCGGCGCGCCGCCCATGCCGCCTGCTGCGCCGACCGCCGCCGACAGCGGGTCCTCTATCTTACGTGCTAAACCGTTCAAGTCAGGCGTCTGCGGCGCGGGCAGCGGCTGTGGCATCATATTGTTGCTGACCACCACGAGGATAATCAGCATCACCACGCCCAGCGCGATTACGCCAATCCCAATCGGATCCACACCCTTGTTCATCGATTCGCCTCCACAGGTATTGTACCTCGCTCTACAGCGCACCCCGTGAATTCGGGACAATTGCCCTGTTTCCTGCTTAACGGGGGCAACCTGCTGCCGAGCAGTCGCGTGGCTACTTTCCAGCCGTTGCGTTGGAACAGGGCGTATGGGTATGCGCCTGCGACGCGGTTGTACCGCGTGGGTGCACGGGAATACGACCCGCCACGGCGGGGTGACTGCAGAGAGATGTGGGTAGTCCACTGCTTGCAGGATTTGTCCGTAGTGGGGCGAACAACTTCCCTTTGATGAAGCGATCTCAGGAATCTGTTTACACCCTGCCGATTGGCGACCCGCGCCGTCAATATCTGCTTACCGTGCGCCCCGGCGAGATTCTGGACACTCATCGGCGTCGCGCGATAAACTTGCCGGAGATGATACGCCTGCTGGAGCCAGCAACTTTTATTCTCATCGGCGAGCAGCACGACAATGCACAGCACCACCAGTTTCAGGCGCAGGTGATTGAAGAGCTGGCGCAGGCGGGGCGCAGCGTGATTGTCGGCATGGAGATGTTCGACCGCACGAAGCAGCACCCACTGAACCTGTGGACGCTGAACCGCCTGAGTGAGGCGGAGTTTATTGAACAAAGCGACTGGAAGACGCAGTGGGGATTCGACTTCGCGCTGTACCGCCCGATTTTCGAGGTGGTATATCGGTATCGGTTGCGTCTGGTGGGTCTGAATGTGCCGCGTTCGGTAGTGCGTCAGACGGCGCGTGGGGGCTGGCAGAGCGTGCCCGAATCCGAACGCATGGGTATCCCCGACCCCGACCTGAGCGTGGACGACCATCGCAAGCTGTTCTACGCACTACTGGGCGGCGGGCATCCGACAGGGCAGACACAGAACGACAACTTCTACGC
>JAOAFW010000392.1 GCA_026416065.1 Fimbriimonadales bacterium | reverse complement strand
GGCAAACTCGTACCGCGACACCGGATTAGTGTTCGTCAGGTGGTAGATTCCGTAGCAGTCGGTTTGGATTAACGGCAGCAGGCGGTCAGCGACATCGGCGACATAGGTTGGTGAGCCTATCTGGTCGCTGATGACAACGGGGGATTGACCGGCTCTCGCCTGTTCCAGCACGAACTGCGGGAAACTTTTGCGCTGTTTACCATAGAGCCACGCCACGCGCACGATATAATGGCGTGGACAGAACTTCCACACCGCCTGCTCCCCTAAAAACTTGGAGCGCCCGTACACACTGAGCGGGTTTTCAGCGTCGTATTCGTGATACGGCGTGCGTTTTGCCCCATCAAACACATAGTCCGTAGAAATATAAACGCATACTGCGCCAATGCGCTGGCAATGGGATGCGATAACCTCTGCGCCGTAGGCGTTCATGCGATACGCTTCCTGCGGCTGGCGCTCGCAAGCGTCCACGTTGGTCATCGCGGCACAGTGAATGACAACTTCGGGGCGCAGGGCGTCGAACACAGCGCGCACTTGAGCGGGTTGGGTGATGTCGAGAAAAACCTCTCCCCCCAGCCCCCTCTCCGTGAACGGAGAGGGGGAGTCGGACTCCCCCCCTCTCCGTTCACGGAGAGGGGGGGCAAGGGAGGGTGAGGTTTTTCGTGTCGTCCCGTACACCTCCACTCCTGCCGCGCGGAATCGCTCTGTCACCTCCGCGCCCAGCAAGCCCCGTGCGCCTGTGACTAACACTCTCATCTTAGCCGCCCCAGAAAATCTTGCCCAGTGTCGCCAGCCCTATCGCCACACGATAGACCACGAACGGCATCAGCGAGCGTGTGCGCAGGTAGCGTATCAGGAACGCGATGCACAGCCAGCCGACAACCATCGCCGCCGCGCCGCCTGCCAGCATCGGCGCGATCATCTCGCTGGGAACGCCCCCCTTGAACAAGTTGCGGAACGACCAGACCGCCGCGCCGAATGTAATCGGCGTCGCCAGCAGGAACGAGAACCGCGCCGCCGCCTCGCGCTGCAAGCCCAGCATCAGCCCCGCGATGATTGTAATGCCCGAACGCGAGAAGCCGGGTATGAGTGCACACGCTTGCGCCACGCCTATCAGAAAGGCGTCCGGTATCCCGATGGACTCCAGCGCGCGCTGCTTACGCCCCAACCTGTCTACCACCGCCATCAACACGCCAATCCCAATTAGAAGCCCCGCAATCAGCGCATACTGCGAGCGGAAAAACTTCTCAATCGGGTCTTCAAACAGCGCGCCCACGATGGCGGCGGGGATACAGCCTGCTACAATCCCCCACGCAAGCCGTTTATCGACAGCGCGTTCGGGGTCACTGCTAAACACTGCGCCTGCAATGCGCATCAAATCCTTCCAGAAATAGACCACAATTGCTGTCAGCGTGCCTACATGGAGCGCGACATCGAACACCAGCTCCGCTTGTGGGTCGCCGATTTCCCAACCGAACCAAAAGCGCATTAGAATCAAATGCGCCGAGCTGGAAATCGGTAGGAACTCCGTCAATCCCTGCAACACGCCTAACCAGATTGCCTGCAGAATATCCACCTATTGACCTCCTGTCCCAGTGCGGGTGGCGAGCGGCTCGGTGGGTTCCGAGACCTGTAGCCGATGCACTTTCGGGCGCGTCCGTGCGCGACGCTGCTGCGTAAGCATCACATTCCGAACAACTACGGCGACAGGCACGCCGAAAAACATGCCCATCAAGCCGAAAAACTTGCCGCTAATCAATAGCACGATAATCACCAGTACCGGATGCAAATCCAGTCGATCGCCGATGATCTTCGGCATAATCATTTTGTGTTCCACAACGAACAGCGCGGTGATAAACAGCGTGAGTTTCACCCCCAGTGCCCATCCGCCCTGTATCAGCCCAATCAGCACGATGGGTGCGCCGGCGACGACCGGACCAATCACAGGTATTGCCCGTGCGATGCCGGCGAACAACGCGAGGGTCGCAGCATAGCGCACACCCATCAGCTGCAAGCCGACCCATGTGGCGATGCCCGCAATCACCCCCAGTATCAACTGCGCCACAATGTAGCACCGCATCACTCGATTCGTCTCCTGCATCAGGTTCAACACAGGGCGCACATAGCGCGTGGGCGTCCAGCGCAGAGTCTCCCGCTTGAGACGGTGCGAGTCGAACAGCAGATAGAACACGATTACAGGCACAAGAAACAACTCCACCAGCAGGTTGAGAATGTGTCCTGTCTGCTGAATTGCGCCCTGCACAGTCGCTTGGAGGTCTTCTGTGGCGTTGTTGAGTGAGCGCAGTAGCGATTCGCGTTGCCGATCCAACCACTGTTGCGCCTGCGGGGTGAGGGTATCGTACCATGCCTGATACGACTTTTGCCAGTCAGTAGCGGTCTGGGTAAGTTGCTCTTGATAGCGGGGGAGATCGCGCAAAAAGTCGCGCGCTTCGTTCACAAACGGTGCGATGAAGGCGATGGTCGCCGCACCCAGCAGCGCGAAAAAGCCGAGCGTCACCAGCAGGCTGATAGCTCCACGCCACGCGAGCGGGGTGAAAAATCGGGGGCGTTTATCACTGAGCCAGTCCACCAGCGGAATGAGCAGGTAGGCAATCGCGCCACAGATGAACATGAGGCTAATCACCTGGCGCACTGACCAGAGGACATAGAGCGCGAGCGCAACGAGGGTAAGTGTGCCCAGTAACCACAGGATGCGCGCTGCCCAGTCGCCTGTCGGATTCGCCGTTCTCCGCTCCATCAACGGCGCGATTATACCTGCTCCACGGGCTGTAATGCCTGTATCTGCACCAGCATTACTGTCACATTATCTCGCCCGCCGTTAGCGAGGGCGCGATCAATCAGTTTCCACGCGGCGCGGGTAAGCGGCTCGGAGTGCAGAATCGCCTCGATCTCGGCATCGTCCACCATATCGGTCAGTCCATCGGCTGTCTCTTATACACATCT
>JAOAFW010000333.1 GCA_026416065.1 Fimbriimonadales bacterium | reverse complement strand
GGAGGCGGTGCAGGCGGCGGTGTTCATCGATGCGGGCGCGGTGTGGAACAGCGGAACCGAGTTGCAAAGTGTGCCCGTGCGTTTCGGCGCAGGTGCAGGGCTACGCTTCGCCTCGCCCATCGGCTTAATCCGCCTCGACCTCGCCTATGGCAAGCGGGGCTTCGTGTACCTGAGCCTCGCAGGGGCGTATTGAGCGGGTACAATACTCCCCCGATGCAGACCAGCACACAGGAGCAGATTGCCGCGCTGAGGCGCGGCGCGGACGACATCATCACCGAAGCCGAACTGGAAGCGAAACTCGCGCGAGGCAAACCCCTGCGCGTGAAACTCGGCATCGACCCCACCGCCCCCGATGTGCATTTAGGCTGGGCTGTGGTGCTGCGTAAACTGCGCCAGTTTCAAGACTTCGGGCACACTGCATGCCTGATTGTGGGCGATTTCACGGCAATGATTGGCGACCCGACGGGTAAATCCAAGACCCGACGCCAGCTCAGCCGCGAAGAGGTGATGGGCTATGTGGAACGACTCAAGCCTCAACTGTTCCGAATCCTGGACCCCGAACGCACGCAGGTCTACTACAACGCCGACTGGTTGGGCAAAATGCACTTTGCCGATGTGATCCAGCTCGCCAGCAAGTACACCGTCGCCCGCATCCTGGAGCGTGAGGACTTCGCGAACCGCCTCGCGAACAACCTGCCGCTGGGCATGCACGAGATTCTCTACCCGCTCTGTCAAGGTTACGATTCGGTGGCTATTGAGTCCGATGTGGAGCTGGGCGGCAGCGACCAGCGTTTCAATAATCTCGTAGGGCGCGATTTGCAGCGTGAATACGGGCAGGAACCCCAAGTTGTGTTCCTGATGCCGTTGCTGATTGGTCTGGACGGCAAGGAGAAGATGAGCCAGTCGCTGGGCAACTATATCGGCATTAGCGAGCCGCCCGACCAGATGTTCGGCAAAGTGATGAGCCTGCCCGACGCGCTCATGACGCACTACTTTGTGCTGTGCACCGACGTGCCTTTAGCTGAGGTGCAGGCGTTAGAGCGCGACTGGCAGGGAGGGCATGTGAACCCACGTGATGTGAAGCGCCGCCTCGCTCGTGAGATTGTGAGCATCTACCACTCGCGCGAGGCGGCGGAACACGCCGATGAGAACTTCATACGCATCTTCTCGCAGCGGCAAGCCCCCACCGAAGCCCCTGAGGTGGCAATCCCAGCGAACCTGATTCGCGAGGACGGCACGGTACTGCTGCCCGCGCTCATCGCCGGCATCGGCTACGCCAGCAGCAACTCGGAGGCGCGACGGCTTATTCAGGGCGGGGGGGTAGAACTGGACGGCGAGCGCGTCAGCGACCCGAACGCCAGCTTGCCCACCGACGCGCTACGGGGGAAACTCCTGCGCGTGGGCAAACATAAGTTTGCGCGGTTGTGCTAAAGAAAGCCGAGATGAAATCGGGGGGACTGTGCCCGCGCTTCCCCAACAGGTACAATCCTTGTCGCTATGAAAACCGAGCTACCTCGCTGGGATATGAGCGTGGTCTATCCCGGGCTCGACTCGCCCGAATACGAACGCGATTTTCGCAGCTTTGTCCGTGCGATTGACGAACTGGAGGGCTTATTTGACGAGGCGCAGATTGACCGCACCGACGTCCCCTTGAACCCTGACCTCGCTGCGGGCGTACTGGAGCGCGTTCTGCCCGCCTATAGTGCGCTGAACGACCAGGCGTGGACGCTGAGCGCGTATGTGTATGCGTTCGTCTCGGTCGACTCGCGCGACGAGTATGCGCAGGCGCGGCTGAGTGAGCTGGAGCGTCAGTCGGTGCGTCTGTCGAAGCTCAGCACGCGCCTGACAGCGTGGGCTGGCTCACAAGAGGTTGAAGCACTTATCGAGCGTTCGGAGCAGGCGCGGCAACACGCTTACTGGCTGCGCCGTGCGCGTATCGCCGCCGAACATATGATGTCGCCCGCTGAAGAAGCCCTCGCCGCCGAAATGCAACTCACAGGCGGGAATGCATGGAGCAAACTCTATGGCAACCTCACCTCGCAGATTCAGACGGAAGTGGAAATCAAGGGCGAGCGGCAGACGCTTACGATGAGCATGCTGCGCAATCTGGCGTATGACCCTGACCGCGAAGTGCGTCGCGCGGGCTACGATGCGGAACTGAGAGCGTGGGAGCAGCACGCGATGCCCATCGCCAGCGCACTGAACGCCATCAAGGGCGAGACGAACTTGCTCACGCGCAAGCGCGGCTGGGATAGCCCCCTGCACGCATCCCTGTTCCGCAACGCTATCGACGAGCCGACGCTGAACGCCATGCTGGACGCCGCCTACGAAGCCTTCCCCGACTTCCGACGCTACCTGCATGCTAAGGCACGGCTGCTCGGCGTGGAGCGGTGCGCATGGTACGACATCTTCGCGCCTGTGGGCAAGGAGCCGAAACGCTGGGAGTACGACGAGGCGGCGCAGTTTATCATCGAGCAGTTCGCAACCTACTCACAGAAGATGAGCGAGTTTGCTCACCGCGCGTTCGGGGAAAACTGGATTGACGCGCCACCGCAGCCGGGCAAGCGGGACGGGGCGTTCTGTATGCGCCTGCGCCGCGACGAGTCGCGAATTCTTACCAACTACAAGCCCGCGTTCGGCGGCATGAGTACGCTCGCACACGAGCTGGGGCACGCCTATCATAATCTCTGCCTTGCGGAGCGCACTTATCTGCAGCGCCAGACTCCCATGACGCTCGCCGAGACCGCCAGCATCTTCTGCGAGACAATTATTCGCCAGGCTGCGCTGCGCGACGCCGACCGCGAGGAGCAGATTGCGATTCTGGAAGCCTCGCTGCAGGGCGCATGCCAGGTGGTGGTGGACATCACGAGCCGCTACCTCTTTGAGAAGACCGTGTTCGAGCGGCGCAACGAGCGCGAACTGAGTGCGCGCGAGCTGTGTGAGATTATGCGCGAGGCGCAGCTGGAAACCTACGGCGACGGGCTGGATGAGAACGCCCTGCACCCGTATATGTGGGCGGCCAAACCCCACTACTACGGCAGTGCATTCTACAACTACCCCTACATGTTCGGCTTGTTGTTCGGGTTGGGGCTGTATGCGCTCTATTTAGACGATTCCGAGGGCTTCCGTGCGCGTTATGACGACCTGCTCTCACGCACGGGGATGGCGGACGCGCCCACACTGGCGGCGGAGTTCGGGTTCGACCTGCGCACGCCCGAATTCTGGCGTGGCGCGTTTGCAGCCATACGCAAAGATATTGACCTGTTCGAGTCGCTGGCGCAGACAGAATAAAGCACCGATGGCGCGACGGTAGCCCTATCTTCGCGCTTGCTCTCCAGCAGGAAAGGGAGCGCACAGGGTGAATCCCCCGATCGATGCGCTTCACTGTTCTGTTTGCTGCGGTGTGCATGGTGTGCCTTTCTGCCTCAGCCCAGCGTGTAGGGCTGCTGGGCAGTGGGGAATCGTCTCGCGACACCGCCTACCGAAATATGCTCATCGCGCAGGGATTGAACGTTGCATGGACAGTTGCGTATTATGAGTTCAACAGCGCAGTGTCGCTCTCCGCATGCGATGTCGTTCTCCTGACGCCCCTCATAAACCATTACGATATGCCTGTTGCAGGACAGTGGGCGTTGGAGAGCTGGGTACGCGCGGGCGGTGGGCTGGTTACGGTTGAGTGGACGCTCTGGTCGCGTGCGAACGCGCGCATGTTCGCCGGGATGAGCGACCTATTCCCCGCTCAAGCCAGTCAGTTTTACCAACAGCACAATGTGGTATATACCCTGAATATTCATGACCCTGTTCTTAGCGCGGGTCTCAACCCCTTGGTGCCGCTGGGATTTCTCAAGGAGACCCGGTTTCAGGCGCGTTCTGGCGCCACTGTGTTTTATGCCAGCAATTATACGAGTGGCAGCGCAGGTGTGGTGGGCTGGCGGGTAGCCGAAGGGCGTGTGATGAGCCTGTCGATCGCGGCAGGAGCCACCTCTACGGAAGAACTCAGTAACCTCACTCTGGCGCGCTTGCTTGCTAACGCGGTGCGCTGGGCAGCGCGCAATGCCTGTACTCCGCGACAAGGAGATGCGAACCGTGACGGCTGCGTGGACGACGCAGATCTGCTCAGCGTGCTATTCAACTTTGGCGCGTCAGGCGCGACCGAAGCCGATGTCAACTGCGACAGTCTCGTGGACGATGCTGACCTGCTCGAGGTTCTGTTCCAGTTTGGCGCAGGTTGCTGAAACGCCCGCATTAAGAAATCTAAAGTGTATTCCGATAATCCCTCACGAGCCGAACGCACTACCGTTACAACATTTTCCGCTGCAGGCTCAATCATTTTGATTGCGGAGGTTGATATGAGACAGCGCAAACGCAAACCGAGAACACCGGTTCAAGATCGTCCTGTGCCCATCAGCACCGCCAGTTTTCTGGTCGGAGTGGAAACGCACACAATTCGCTACTGGGAACGCGAGTTCGCCGAGTTCCTGAGTCCAGTGCGCACAGAGGGCGGGCAGCGACGCTACCGTCGTGAGGACATCGTGGTGCTGCAGGAAATCAAACGCTTGCTCAAAGAGGAACTTTACACGATTGCAGGCGCAAAACGCATCCTGAGCCAGAAGTTCGAGCAGCGCACGCTACCTGAATCCAGTGAGGGGAACAACGGCGTCCATACATCTCGCGGCAAGAAACGCGCGGCAACGAAACGCTAAGGAAACATGCTAAGAAAGGGGGGAAATGATGAAAACGGTGGTGGCGAAACAGCAGGTACCCGTCTTTGCGGAGCAGTACCATGCTAATCTGAAATCTGCGTATGATTTACTTGCGCAAGAAAAAAGTAGCGACGCTTACGAGTTATTTACTCGCTATATTGAGCAACGCCCTGACGACGAGAACGCTTACGAGGGAGCGATTGTCGCTCTGCTTCAACAAACGCGCTGGGACGAAGCGCAACAGCTAACGGAGCAGGCGCGTGCGGCGTGCCCCAACTCCGTTATCCTTGCCGCGCGACAAACATGGAACTGGATTTATCTCTCGCGCGAATCGGAAGCGTATCCACTGGTGGTACAACTCCTTGAGAGCGGTTATCGCAACCCCGACTGGCTGCGCGAGGTGGTTCTGCCCCTGCGGAACGTGCTGATTTGCCATGCGAGCGACCCGCGACTCGTCGCCAGCAAGAAGCAAAAACGCCAGGAACAACGTGCGACCCTCCTTAAGGGCATCCAGACCTTAGAACACTGGCTGGAGCGGTATCAGTTTCCCATCCCCGATGAGCCGGTCGGGGTGAGAATCACTTTGAGCATGATCGCCCGCAACGAGGCGCAATATCTGGAAGAATGTCTTAAGAGCGTGCAGGGCGTGGTGGATGAAATCGTGCTGGTCGACACGGGTTCAACCGACAACACGCCCCATATCGCCGAGCGGTTCGGCGCGAAGGTCGTCCACGCCGAATGGCGGAACGACTTCGCTGCCGCACGCAATATCGCCCTGCAGCATGCCACAGGCGACTGGATTTTAGTCTTAGACGCCGACGAACGGCTTACCCCCGAATCGAAGCAGGCGATTCTCAACGCCGCGCGCCATCCCCAGTTCGCGGGCTATTATCTGGAGATTCTGAACGAGATCCGAGATGGCGACCACTTCGTGCATCGTGTCGTACGCATGTTTCGGAACCTGCCCGGTCTGGGGTGGGAGGGGGCAATTCACGAACAGATTACGCCCAGTCTCGTGGAGCGTGGGGGACGAATCGCAACCGTCGCTGCACAGATACGGCACTTAGGCTATCGCAGCGAGGTGATGCACAACCGCGACAAAATCCAGCGTAATATCGAGTTCATCCAACGCGCTCTGGAGCAGGAGCCTGATGACCTGTTCCATAAGTTCAACCTGGCAAACACCTACTTCACTGCGGGGAATTACGAACAGACCGTTTACTGGTCTGAGCAAGCTTGTCCCTACTTGCGAGGCGATGAGGACTACGCCGCCCATGCGTGGTCAAACTGGATTGCAGCGCTTATGCATCTGGAGCGGCTTGAGGAGGCATTACAAGTAGGCGCAGATGCGCTCGCACGCGGGGTCGATAGCCCGGCAGTATACTACACGCTGGCGCAGGTCTACTACCGGCTCGGTTGCTACCAGAAGTCGCTGGACGCGCTGGACGCAGGGCGCGAGTCAGCGGGTCGTATCAGGCTGCTCTCGCCCGATGGCGAGACGCTGCAGGCAGGTAGTACCTTCACAGGTGATGTGGGGGTAGTGACGTACAAGTGGCGATTCGCCTATGCTCGTGCGCTCCGCGCCCTACAACGCTACAGCGAAGCGCGTGCTTTGTACGAACGCCTGCTTCAAGAACGCCCCAATGACCCGATTATCCTGCTGGACTACGGACAACTGCTGAGTGAGTCCGGAGAACCCGAGGAAGCAGAGCGCGTGTTTCAACAGCTGGCGACGCACGAGGCGTACTCCCTGCTGGCGCAGCAGTTTCTGGCGAAGCTCTGGTGGGAGGGGGCGGATTACGCCCGTTCACTACCTTACATCCGCGCCATCGCACTGGCGACACCTGACGACTCAACGTGGCTCGAACGCTGGCTCCACGCCGCGCAGGAAACAGGCAACTGGCGCAGCCTTGTAGATGCTTACGAACTGTACGAAGCGCAAGGACACGTCGTCATGCCAGAGATGCACATCAACTGGGGACGCGCGCTGTGGCAACTCAAAGACTATGAAAACGCGCTGAGCCACTTCGCCACTGCCATCGAGTTGAACCCCCACGACGCGAACGCTTTCCTGAATGCGGGTGACGCGCTCTATCAACTCGGCGCATACAGCGAAGCCGCCGACGCCTATTCCGCCGGAATCGAGCGCGACCCGTATAATGCGCAAGCGTGGTTCACGCTGGGCAACTGCTACTTCCGCTTGGGTGTGTATGACGCCGCCAAAATCGCTTACGAGCAGGCACTCGCAGTCGACCCCAAACACAAGCAGGCGCAACACAATCTGGAGCTGACCCGCGAGCGCATCCGCTTCACAGCCGCTTAAAAGCTGCGCTGGAACGCTTCCTTGATGTTCGGGCGCGTCAGCACGATTATCACGGCGATGGGATAAATCAAGCCGATCATAACGCCTATCAGGGTCAGAGGGTTAAGGCTCGTCCCCATCACCGCCAGCCCGATTCCTGTACCCACAACGTTCCAGAGGATGGAAACTACGGCATACGCCATCATCAGCGTATAGCCTGTCGATTTCATACCCATCAGCATCGCAGACGCAACAGTCAACCATAGCCCCAAGGCCGCTCCGATGAGACTGCTCACCATCGAGAAACGCATCGCGGTAGGATTGTCCAGCATCGCTTGCAGTTCGGGAGATTGCTGTCCTGACTGCTGCGCCATCTCCGCGAGTTGAGGCAACGCACTTGATACTCCCAGTCCACAGAGTCCGCCAAGCAATCCCAAAACACCCAGGATAATCCCGATTATCCCGATAACCGTCACACCAGTAGGTCGCATATCCTTTACCTCCAAAGAAAGGTAGACATTTTGTTATACGATACCGTACATCGATTTCCTGTAGGGTCAATGCCGAAATGGCTACAAAGAATTTACCTGTCTGGGGTACATAGTACGCAGCGGGTATACTTTCGGCGCGTTCTGAGCGCGAATAACGAAGGAGGAGGCGACTATGGAGGTTTTACAGATTGTTCCCTACGCCGCTCCCGTACTTGGCGGGGCGGGCATTTTATTAGCAGGATTGAATTACTGGATCGTAACGCGCCGTCCAGAAGGTACGGACGCGATGCGCACCTATGCGCAAGCCATTCACGATGGCGCGATGACCTTCCTCAAGCGCGAATACATCGCGATTACGCTATTTGCGATTGTGTTATTCGCCGTGCTGACCTTCGCATTCTATCAGTCTGCCCCGCTCATAGGTGGGGCGTATCTGTTTGGCGCGTTCAGCTCGATGCTGGCGGGCTTTATCGGGATGAAGGCGTCCACGCGCAGCGGTGTGCGCTCTACCGAAGCGGCGCGCACCGGTGGCATGGGCGAGGCACTCGTGGTCGCGTTCACGGGCGGCTCGGTGATGGGGTTGGCTGTCGCCGCGCTGGGGCTGTTTGGCGTGGGGCTGATTGTGCTGCTGGAGCAGGCGAATCTGGCGCCGCTGGCGCAGTCCCTCACGGGCTACTCGATGGGCGCGTCGTCGGTGGCGTTGTTCGCTCGCG
>JAOAFW010000308.1 GCA_026416065.1 Fimbriimonadales bacterium | reverse complement strand
TCTCATATTCGCGCTCGCCGCTTTCGTCGAGGTAGAACAGGTACATTGGCAGTCTCCACAGCCGTTGTGCTAAACAACGGAATAAGTATATCCAAGCAATAGGCGCGAGTGCAGGACAGATTGAGCGAATCCCAAGTTTACGGCAAAAGCCATTCCTGTGCAGACGAAGCCGACCTGCGTCGGCTCTTTCAGCCCGCGCAGGCGGACTTGGTTTCCACAGGAGTCAAACATTTTGCCGTCGGCGAGACGCCGACGCTACGGATCCCACAAGTCGCGCAGGCAGGATTCTCCCCCCGCAGGCGAATCTTAAAAACAGGAGGCGTAACGATGCGAATTGTGAACATTAGGCTGCAGCTATTAGACTATCCGCTGGAGACGCCGTTCTACCCGTCGTGGTTGCCGGGCTATCCGCAAACGGCGCATCGCGTCCATCTATTAACCTTAGAAACAGACGAAGGGATAAAGGGCTACGCGGCGGGTGTGGCGTTTATGCGGGAGGGCGGTGGTCTGGAACAACTACTGATGCCGTTCCTGTTCGGGCGCGACCCGATGAACGTGGAGGAAGTGATCCAAATCGCGCGTTCCGCCACCTTTCTGGGGCTACGGTTGTGGTGGATTGAGATGGCTTTCTGGGACATCATCGGCAAGGCGGTGGGGCAGCCCGTATATCGGCTTCTGGGGGGGTATCAGGAGCGCGTAAAGGCATACGCCAGCACAGGCGAACTCCAAGGCACAGACAAACGACTGGAGTACATCGCACAGGTGCGCGAGATGGGCATCCGTGCGGTGAAACTCCGATTCCACAGCTGGGACTGGCGCGAGGATATGCAGGTCGCTCGCGCCGTGCGCGCGCAGTATCCCGATATGGAGATTATGGTCGACGCGAACATGGGCTGGCGCGTGGCAGGGATGGCGCCTGCGCCCCAATGGGATGTATCGACCGCGCTGCGCGTGGCGGAAGAGCTTGCGGAGTTGGGCGTGCGCTGGCTTGAGGAGCCGCTCGACAAAAATGACTATGAGGGCTACCGTCGTCTGCGCGAGAAGTCGCCCGTGCCTATCGCCAGTGGCGAGATGAATCAGGACCTGCACGAGTTTCGCGAGTATCTAATTCGCGACGCGCTGGATGTGTTGCAGCCCGATGTCGCGCTCTCAGGCGGGATTCTGATGGGCAAGAAGATTGCGGCGATGGCGGAGGCGTTCGGCAAGCAGTTCGCACCGCACACGTGGACAAGCGGGCTGGGACTGGCGGCGAACCTGCAGCTGATGGGCGCGTGCCCGAACTGCGAGTGGGCGGAGTTCCCCTACGAACCACCGGGCTGGGAACTGCACGCGCGCGACTTTTTCCTGACGGAGCCGATTGTGCCCGATGCGGAAGGCTCCCTGCCCGTGCCGAGCAAGCCCGGCTTGGGCGTGGAGATCGACGAAGAGGCGGTCAAACGCTACACCGTCGCGTAGGCGGCTATTTCTCGCGTTCCACCGCATAGTGCGCCAGCCAGCGCAGCGGGTCGGCGCGGTCGTCGAAGTCGTGCAGGGCGTTCAGAGCCGCCTGCAACGCTTGCTGAGCGCGTTCGCGAGCGGCTTCGACGCCAAACAGGGCAGTGTAAGTCGCCTTTTTCTGGGCGCGGTCTGAGCCGGCGGGGTTGCCAATCTGCTCG
>JAOAFW010000273.1 GCA_026416065.1 Fimbriimonadales bacterium | reverse complement strand
TGCGCGGGGCTTCGACCAGCGGGCTGATTATAGTTCCCTGAGTGCATCAGCGCTGTGCATCAGGCGCGCGCCTGCGGCTTGCATTTCCTCCAGGGCGCACTCGCTATCGTCAGGCTGTAGGTTCACGCCCCGAATCGCGTCGGTCAGCACAGTCACCTCGTAGCCGTGCTTCAAAGCGTCCTGCACGGAGGCGCGCACGCAGTAGTCTGTTGCCAACCCGCCTACCAGTAGTCGCTGCACGCCGTGCGCTTGCAGAATTTCGTGCAGTGTTTTTCCGTCGTCGGCGCGCCCCTCGAACGCCGAGTAGCCGTCGTCCTCGCTACCGCTGCCTTTAGAGATTACAATCGCACCGTCGGGCAGTTTCAAGCCGGGGTGGAACGCTGCGCCTTGAGTGTTCTGCACGCAGTGCACGGGCCACTTGCCACCGAACGCAGCGAAGTGTTTCGTCTCGCGAGGGTGCCAGTCGCGCGAAGCAAGCACCAGCCCACCACGCTGGGCAATCGCCTCCGCAACGCGATTAAGCGGCGGGATGACCTGATCACCCTCGTTCACGGCTAACGCGCCACCGGGGCAGAAATCGTTCTGCACATCCACAATCAGCAGAGCAGTTTGAAGCATGCGAGGAGTATACCTGCGCTATCGGCAGGCAATCTGCACATACAGATGCTCGTAAGCGTTGACGGTCTTTCGGATGTCGAAGTTTTCCATCGCAAACCGGCGCGCGGCGTTGCCCATAGTTCGCCGAAGCGCAGCGTCACCTGTCAACTGGTGAAGGGCGTCTCTCAGTGCATTTACATCGCCCTGAGGTGCGAGCAGTCCTGTCACGCCCTGTTGAACCAGTTCAGGTACGCCACCAACTGCTGTGCTGACCACAGGCAATCCGCTTGCCATCGCTTCCATAATCGCCATCGGCGTACCTTCCCAGTCAGATGAGAGTGCGAACAGGTCGCAGGCGTTTAGGATGGCTGATATGTCGTTGCGTACGCCCATGAAGTGGACGCGCTCTGCGACGCCCATCTCGTGCGTTAGCGCGCGCAACAGCGTCTCCTGCTCGCCTGAGCCGACCAGTAGCAGGCGTGCCGCCCCGTGCGGCAGATTGGCAAACGCATGTATCAGCAGGCTGAGATTCTTTTGAGGGCGAAAGCCCGCGATACAGACGATGAGTGTCTCATCCTGTGCGAACCCCTCTTGATCCCGCCAGCATGTTCGTCGCTCAGGCGAGGGCGTAAACTCGTCTACAGGAATTCCGTTCCAGATAACGGGCATCTCGCCCCAGCCGTACAGATGCTGGAACGACGCCCGCACCTGCTCCGAAATCGCCACCGGCAGAATTCCGCCCAGCCGATACCGAAACGCAAGGTACTGCACCAGCCGTCCACTGCGCCGCGTGTGTAAGTCGCGCTCTGCTATATTGTGAACGGTATACACACTGGGCAAGCGCAGAAGAGGTAGCAGTGGGAAGAGGTAGTTGATGCCGCTGATATGCAGGTGCACCACAGCGGGCTTTAGATGACGCAGCAGGCGCAACAGGCGAACGAACACCCCCATATCGTAAGCGCGCCGCTTATACGCACTCACAAGCGGTATCTGTGCCTGTTGAAGCAGCTGCTCATAGTGTGTACCCGACGGGGGGTCATAGATCAGGCAGGCGGGCGCGACATGCGCTGTATGGTAAATACACAAGTTCACTGCCAGTCGCTCCGCGCCGCCGATTTGCAACGCAGGCAAAAGGTGTACCACCCGAATCGCCTCCGCCATCGCCACGCCCCAATCATACCTGAACAGGTAGAATTGCGCCGATGCGAGACTTCAACGCCGTGAGCCAGCAGGTCGACGCCCTGTATCAGCAGGTCATGCGCGAGGAGAACAAGGGACGCTACTCCGAGGAGCTTTGGCACTACTACCCCAAGCTGACTCACACTCACGGGCGCGCGCAGGAGACCCGCTACGTGTACGACTTGTGCCGTTTGGCGCAGTTCAACCCCGAAGGCAAGCGCGTGCTGGACGCGGGCTGCGGCTTCGGCTTGCAACTTATCGTGCTGCATTTCATGGGCGCGCGCGAAGGAGTAGGCTTCGACCTCAGCAACAATCGCCTAAATACCTTCCAACGGATAATTGAGGACTTCCAGCTGGGCAACTCACTCAGAGCGTACCTGAAAAAACTGGAGGAGGTCGACTTCGAACCCGCCTCGTTCGATATGATCCTCTCTAACGAGGCGATTTCGCACTACTTGGATGTGGAGATGTTTTTTGAACGGGCGGCGTGCTGGCTACGGCGTGGGGGTGTGTTGATTATCGCCGACGGCAACAACGGGGCAAACCCGAAGCTGGCGCAACATACGCGCGAGGTCTGGCGACGGTTCGAACAGGGTCCCAAAGGCACAATCGGTGTTCACAACATCAAACAAACCTATCAGGAACTGCGCGCGGAAATAATTCGGCAGGCGTATCCGCAGCTGGACGCCCGGACGGTGCAGCAGCTGGCGGAGCGCACGAGCCTAATGATGCGCGAAACAATCCTGCAGGCGGTAGCACACTATGTTGAAACGGGCGAAATGCCCGATGGGCGTTTTGACGGCTCCCAGTGCCCGGTTCATCCTTACTCGGGTGAGGTGATTGAACGACTATTCCACCCGATGGAGTTAGCCCATGACTTGTCGCGGTACGGCTTCCGCGCCCGCGCCTACTCTTACTTCGGGGGTGCAGGAGGCAACCCCGTAATTCGCATGGCGAACAGGGTCTTGCAGTGGCTGACGCCCCTCTCCTTACGCTGGGCGCCGAGCTTCCGAGTCGTAGCATATAAAGAGTGAAGTGACCAAGATTATCCTCATTGGCGGCGACATCATCTTCGGCAAGGGCGTGAGCCAAATCGTGCGGGCGCGTGGGATTGGCTACCTGTTCGAGCCGATAGCCCCACTGTTGCGCTCGGCAGACTGGACGATACTGAACATGGAGGGCTGTATCAACACACGCGGCGCACCGCAGGATAAGGAATACACCTTCCGCGCCCCGCCTGAGTTGGCGAGGCATCTACGCCTTGCGGGCGTCTCGATGGTCTCACTGGGCAACAACCACTCGATGGACTATGGCAAGGGCGCGCTTCTGGACACGATGGAGCATCTATGGCGTGCCGGCGTGTGGTGGGCGGGCGCAGGCGCGAACCAGAAGCAGGCAATACAGCCCGTGTATGTCGACTTCGGGAGCATGCGCATCGCCGTTATCTGCTTCACAGCAGTTGTACCGCGTGGCTTCCCTGCAGGCGAGCAGACCCCGGGCGTGGCAACCTTGAGTGATGTGCTACCTCTTCTGCCGGATGCCCGCGCGAATGCCGATTTGCTGATTGCCATCCCTCACTGGGGCGACGAGGGCAAAACGCAGCCCAACGCAAAACAAAAACGCATCGCCCGCCTGCTCGCCAACGCGGGCGTGGACTTAATTGTGGGGCATCATCCGCATGTAGTGCAGGGCTACGAGCGTGTGGGCAAAGCGCATGTGTTCTACAGCGTGGGCAACTTCATTCATACTCCGCGCTCCAACCTGAGCCGCCGGGCTGTGCTGACGCGAATAGAGATTGACCGGCGTGGCGTTCGGGCGCTGACGACAGTCCCGCTTCGTTTGGAGGGTGGACGCCCCATCCCGCAGGTTAGCCTGCGCGGGGAGTTCCAGCAACAAGAATATTGGTTGGAGTGACAGCAGTTGCTATTGTCCCAAACCCTATCAACGGCTCCAAGTAGACGAAGCCGACCCTCGCGAGCGAAAAGCTGGTGAGGGCGGCTTGTCTACAGAGAAGCAGTTTCAGTTATGCGAATCAGAGAGCCAATTCTCTTACGCCGTCAAGCCGGTTATGCCGCGAGTTGGCTCAGCGCGTCGATGTCGAAAATCTCGCGCAGGTTCAGCAAGATGACCACACGTTCACCGACCTGCACCACGCCGTTGAGGAACCGCTGCGTGGCTTCCGATGCGATGGGGGGGGTGGGCTGTATCTTTTCTGTTGGGATGTCCATCACATCGGACACCGAGTCGAGGCGCAGACCGAAGATCTTGTCGTTCACCTGTGCCACCACCACGACAGTGGACTCTTCGTCGGTCAAGGGGGGCAGACCGAATCGGGTGCGTGCGTCAATCACGGCGATAATGTTGCCCCGCAGGTTAATCACGCCCAGCACATAGTTCGGCGCGTTCGGCACGCGCGTGGCGGGCGTGTAGGTGCGAATCTCCTGCACCTGCAGCAGCGGCACGCCATAGGTCTCGTTGCCAATCTGAAACACCAGGTACT
>JAOAFW010000225.1 GCA_026416065.1 Fimbriimonadales bacterium | reverse complement strand
AGATGTGTATAAGAGACAGCATCTACCCGATCCACCACCACATATTCCCCGACCTCAATCGGTGGGTCTAACGCAATTGCCCGCCAAAGCGTGCCGTCCACAAACACCTGCCCTTCCGGATCCAGCTTGGAGCGCACACGCCCGATCATCCCGATTAATCGCTCCTGTCCGCTCACTTTGCGGCGGAACTGCGCCCGAATCCCCGAATACGCTACAAATAGGAACGCCGTGCCCGTTAATACTGTCATGGAACCAATCAGCCAGAAACTCACCCGGAACACAGGAGAGTCGGACTGGAAGAGGATAATTGAGCCTATCGTGAACGACACGAGCGCGCCCGCCGTCAGGATGCCATGCGAGGTGGTGAACAACTCCGCCACGAACAGTACGAACGCCAGCAGTATCATCGCCACGCCCAGCGCGTTCACGGGCAGCACGGATGCTGCATAGAGCGCAAGCAGCAGCGAAATCACACCTATCACACCGGGCAAAGTCGCACCCGGATTCTGCAACTCGCCCAGAATACCGTAAATCGCAAGCAACATTAATATGTAGAACACATTCGGGTTCGCCAGGAACATCAGCAGCGATTCACGCCAGGTCTTTGGGATTTCTTGAACTGGCGCGCTGCGTGTGTTCAGCGTGACGACTCGGTCCCCCGCTACCTTTACCTTGCGACCGTCAACCTTTACCAACAGGTCTTGTGGACTGGATGCTACCAGATCGATAACTTTTTTCTCCAGCGCCTCAGACTCAGTAATCGACGCCGCTTCCGTGACGGCTTTTACCACCCAGTCTTTGTTGCGCCCGCGCTGCTCGGCGATGGTTTTGGCATAGGCGATCGTATCATTCATCACCTTGCGCTTAAGGTCTTGAGGGATGTCCTGCCCGTCGCCAGAGATGGGTGTTGCTGCGCCGATGTTGGTGCCCGGCGCCATCGCAGCGACATTTGCCGAGACCGTGATAAACACACCCGCCGAACCTGCCCGCGAGCCAGAGGGGTACACAAACACAAATACAGGGATGGGACTATTTAGCAGTGTGGTGGTGATGTCCCGCGTGGCTTGGAGCTCGCCGCCCGGCGTGTCCAGCAGCACCATGAACGCGCTCGCATTCGCCTTGACCGCGTCGGCGTGCGCACGCATCAGGTAATCCGCGGAGGCACGATGCACGATTTCCTTGAACTGAATGTAATACACGGGGCGCGCCGTCTGCTGCGCCCCCGCCACGAGCGTCATCAGCCCCCACAACAGTCCCCAGAACAGTCGCCGGCTCATCACAAATATTTTACCTGAAAAGGTATCATACAGGGCGTGGATGGGGAACAATTTTCTGAGCGAACGCCGACAATTCAGAATATGCTTAGGGAGGCGAGATTACGGACGATGATTTGCCCGAAGTGCTTTGCCGAGATACCTGACATGAGCGCGTTCTGTATGGAGTGTGGTTCGCGTATCAAGGAGGATACGCTTGACCCGCTGTATGCAGAAGGCTCTGACCGCGAGATCTATCCCGAGCTGGCGCGGGCGAACCTGCTGCGAATGCAGGGCAAATATGAGGAAGCTATCGATGTTTGCCGCCGCATTCTGGGGCGGTTCCCCAGCAACGAGACGGTACACGCTTTGCTGGGCGACATTTACACCGATCAGGGCAAGCTCGAGGACGCGATTCAGTGGTATGAGTTGCTGGTGGAGCTGGCTCCTGCGAATGTGCATTACAGAGCGAAGTTGCACAACCTGCGGGCGATGTACGCTGTGCAAGTCGCGTCTCCGCCCCCCGTGCCAGAGCCAAAATCAAAGCCCGCCAAGCCCAAAACGTTCGCCTACGCGCTATTTGGTTTGCTCGCGATTATTCTCGTCGTGGCGTCGTTCGTGGCGGGGGCACGGATGAATGCGGCACGTCAAGCGGCTGCGCTACCCATCAAGCCGACGCAGACAAGCACTGTCCCGACTCCCGAGCCAGTGCGCATTCCGCCTCCGCTGAACGCTGAAACCGCGCCGGCTCCGCCGCCCGACGTCGCTACGGGCTTTGTAGGGATGAGCGCGGTAGAGGCGGATCTGGCGCAGAAGCTCAGCCAGCGGCTAAACGGCGCGCCCGTCTGGTGCGCATATGACCCTGCCGCGCGACGCTGGCAGGCGCGTATTCGGATCCAGTCAGGTGTGTTGAGCAAGACGCGCGTCCTGCAGGAAGCCGTCGCTCTCGCCCGTGCCTTCTACGAACTTTATCCAAACGAGCCTGCGCTCAGCGTTACGGTTATCGCGCCCAGCCCCCACAGTGGCGACGCGCTTGTGTTCGCAGGAGACTTGAACGCTCAGCTGGCAGCCATCGAGCCTGCCCAGCTGGAAGGCGAGCCAGCACAAGCCTTGCTGCAGCAACTACAGGCTTGGTGGAACCCAACTCTAAACTTTCAGGGCTAATCATACGGCTACAACGCGCCTTGCCCGCGCTCGTATCGCCTCGATCTCGGCGTCGGTCAGGGCGCGTTCAAAACTACGAAAGCCTGCCAGGCGGAAACCATGCTTACGCGCCAGCTCCTGCGTAACCTGCACCTGCTGCAGACTGACCTCCTTGCCCAACGTGAAGCTCTCGATGCGCCCCTCCAGCGCGAGCATCATCGTCTCCGACATGCAAGCATATGCCATGCGTGGCGGGAACCCAAAGTCGAAACCGAAGTCGACATTGCCTGGCACCTCCACCAGCCCACCCTCGATGACCAGCACATCGTCGCGCTCGCGTGCCACGCGCACCGACACGTCGCGCGGGCGCGCCACATCCACTACAACAGCACCTGACTTGAGGTCTTTTGGATAAATTACTGCGTCCACCGCGCTGGTGACCGTGATGATGACATCTGCACCGGGCAAATCACGCGAGAGATCTGTAGATACACGCACGATGCCACGTGCTATTGGTCGAAGATGTTCCGCCACAGGCTCCAGACGCGCCTCATCGCGCCCCAGCAGCAGCAGCGACTTTGCTTGCGGTACAAGCGCCTCGGCGCAGGTGCGTCCGATGGAGCCCGTCGCGCCTACAACCGCTACGGTGGCGTCAGTGATGTCTACTCCCATCTTCCCTGCCCCCAAAACCGCCGCTTCGATTGCCGTGGCGACAGTGTAGCTGTTCCCCGTCGTCACCGCGATGTCCAGATTTTTTGCGATGGTGACACCACCATCGCCAACCACCGAAGTGAACGCGCCTAAGCCGATAATCTCCGCGCCGAGCTCTTGCGCAATCTGTCCGCAGCGAATGATCTTCTGATAGACAAAATCGAGGGGCAGACTCAGCATCATGCGCGGCGAAAGGGGACAACCGATGAACCATCCCTCCGTCGTTGCACCTGTGAGTGACTGAATTCCCGTGATGCGGGAGACGACCACTGGCTCTTTACGCATCAGAAGATGCTCAACCCATCGCTCAGGGAGCCATTTCGCAATCGGGTACTTGCGCGCTGCATCCCGCTTTACATCGACTGGGTGTATCACAAAGGCGAACCGGTGCATATCTAAAAGATACCCTAAAACGAGAAAACCCCTCCCGCGGGAGGGGTCCCAAGCAAGCTTTCAGGCGGACTTGCCGTTCTTGGAGCTGCGTCGCCGCTGTCGGACATTCTTGAGACCGAAGCGGTACTTTGCAAACGCTTCCTCGATTTTACCGTCCAAAATCAGCTTCGCAAACTCCTGCGCTCCATCGAGCTTCGCCTGATTCGGCTTGCGTCTCCGTATCGCCTTAATTGCTTCTGCCATATCAATCTCACCTGCCTTGAACGCCTTAAGGATACCCTCGATATAGGCACTGCGTCGATCAGCCATAGTTGATACCTCCATACGGCTATA
Source organism: Fimbriimonadales bacterium (assembly GCA_026416065.1). Taxonomy (GTDB): domain Bacteria; phylum Armatimonadota; class Fimbriimonadia; order Fimbriimonadales; family GBS-DC; genus GBS-DC. Next base: position 340 of record JAOAFW010000225.1, on the reverse strand, counting down.
AGTATACCTATTTTGGTGCGCACTTGTCAAGTAAACGGTCAGTTTGGTGGCGAATCCCATAGAGTTTAGAGTTTCACACACTCTATGAAATAAAAAAACCCGGCGGCGTGTACACTCACGCCGCCGATTTTGTTAAGCATCGCCCTTGCCGCCGACAGGCGCGTACTCGTCCACTTCCTCCATCGTGTGGTAGCCCAGTTCGTGTTCGATGGTCTCCGCCACCGAGCCGCGCTTGCTCCAGTAGACCGAGAAGAGCAGCGCGCCCACCGCCACCGCCGTAACGCCGATGCGCACTGCGTCGGGCAACGGCTGAATCACAATCGGCGCAATCAGAATCGCG
>JAOAFW010000218.1 GCA_026416065.1 Fimbriimonadales bacterium | reverse complement strand
TGTTCGTACTGGGCGCGCGCTTCGCGCAGGGCTTGCTGGGCGCCTTCCACCTGAACGCGGATCGCCTCCGCCGAGCGCAGGGTCGCCTCCGCCTCCTGCACACGGGCGCGGGCGGTCTCCAAGCGCGTCTGGATGTCCTGTTCAAGGGTTTGCACGCGTTGCTGCGCGGCGGTCAACTGCGCGCGGGTGTTCTCCAGCTGCGCGGCGGCGTTGTCCACCTGCTGCTGCGACACATAGCCGCGCTGGAGCAGGTTCTTGAGCCGCTCGTGGTTGCGCTGCGCGGTCTCCACAGCCTGACGCGCGGCTTCAAAGTTCGCCTGCGCCTGCGCCCGCTCTTGGGGAATCGTCACCTTCTCCAGCTGCTCGAGGTTCTTGCGGGCGGTCTCCAGCGCGGTGCGGGCGGACTGAAGCTGCGCTTCGGTCACCGTTGGCTGGAGCTTGGCGCGTTCTTCGGCTTGACGCAGGCGGGCTTCGGCGGCCTGCAGATTCGCCTCCGCTTGCTGCACAGCGAACTGGCTCTGCTCACGTTGCAGACGTAAACTCTCCTGTGCCTGCTCGATGCGGGCGTTTGCGGCTTCCAGGTCGGCTTGTGCCTGATTATAGACCGAGAGCGTGTCCGCAGGGTCGATCTTCGCCAGCAGTTGCCCTGCCTTCACCGCGTCGCCTACATCGACCAGAATCTGGCTCACAATCCCGCCCGCTTTGGACTTCACATCAACGATGTTGTAGGTACGCAGAGTGCCCGTCGCCGTGATGGAACGCACCACGTCCTCACGCGTGACTTCGGCAGTGCGGAGTTCGACTTCGGGTTCAGCAGTTTCGGCGTTGCGTCCACGCATCCAGAGCGCGACCGCCGCGATAATTACGATGCCCACAACTACAGCAACACGCTTGTTCATAGCTCGTTCCTGATGGAAGGATACCTGTTTCTCGAGATTCACACCTTACAGAGTAGACGCTGACGAGCGTTGGTTGTTCGGTATCATTATCGAAAATAAACCGTCTAAATTGACGGGAGGAGATGACCATGCGTCCGATTATAATACTAAGCAGTCTTGCGGCGGTGTTGCTGGGCGGTTGTGGTGGCGATGCCCGTCCGAAACCACCTGAGGAGGCAATCCAACCCGTGCAAATCAGTGCCGAAGCTCAATCAGCGAATCTACAGTTCGCCACGCGCATGTTGAACCAGCTGGATTCCTCTGACACCAGCGCGAACCTGTGCTTTTCGCCTCTGTCGCTCTCGGTCGCGCTGAGCATGGTGCTCAACGGTGCAGCGGGCGAGACCTACGACGCCATCGCCCAGGCATTGGGTTACGAGCAGACGAAGCTGGATACAATCAACCAGCAGGGGCGTGCGCTGAACCAGCTGCTCAAGCCCCGCGACCCCGAAGTCACAATCCATATTGCCAACAGCCTCTGGATTCAACAGGGCTTCGAGGTCAAACCCGACTTTTTGCGCTCGCTGCTGACTTTCTATGAGACGCGCACGGAACCCGTGAACTTTACGGGCAACCCCGAAGCAGCGGCGAGTCAAATCAATCGCTGGGTCAAAGAGCAGACGCAGGGGCTGATTGAGAAGCTATTTGAGGCGGGCGACTTCGACGCCACCACGCGCCTCGCCCTGGTGAACACGCTCTACTTTGAGGGCAAGTGGCGGTCTCCGTTCAACAAAGAGGCGACTCAAGACGCGCCGTTCTACTTGGAAAATGGTAAGACGAAGCAGGTTCCGATGATGCTCCTCTCCGAGAAGCTGCCTTACTACAAAGGCGAGGGCTTTCAGGCGGTTGCGCTGCCCTATGGGGAAGGCGACTATCGGTTCTACCTGTTCTTGCCTGATAAGGGACGCAAGGTCGCCGAGCTACGCAAACAGTTCACTCCTGAGATCTGGGCGAAATGGACGGCAGAGTTTCGCGCGATCGACGGCGTTCTGAAAATGCCCCGCTTCAAAATCGAGGCGACTTACGACCTGAAGCCACCGCTGAGCGCGCTGGGAATGGAGATTGCGTTTGACCCTGCCCGTGCCGACTTCAGCCGCATCGCGGATGTCGCGCCGAACCGCCTCTTCATCCAGAAAGCCATTCAGAAGGCAGTGGTGGAGGTAGACGAGGAGGGCACAAAAGCCGCCGCGGCGACAGGAATTACCGTCGGCGTGACTTCCATGCCGATGGAACGGTTCGAACTTGTTGCCGACCACCCGTTCCTGTTCGTGATTGCGCACCAACCCACAGGAACGATTCTGTTTATGGGGATTGTACGGGAGCCTTGAGGTACTCTTTAGGGCGTGCGTGAGGAGTTAGTCTGGCTGGACGAGGAGGCGGCGCGCCGGACGAACCCGCTGCAGGCGACGCTGGAGTTCATGGGCGCGCTGGGGCTGCTGCTGTTCGCCAGCGGACGCGCACTCCTACAAGGACGCATCGAGCTGCGCGAGACGATTCACCAGATGGCGTTCATCGGCGCGGCGTCCGCGCCGATTGTCGCACTCACCAGTGCGTTCACGGGCGCGGTGGTGACGCTCTATTCGGCGTCGTTGCTGGTGGATGTCGGGGGCGGTGGCTTTGTGGGCGGCGCAATCGCGCTCGCGATGACACGCGAACTTGCGCCCATCCTGACAGGGATTATGGTGACGGCGCGGTGTGGCTCCGCGATTGCTGCACAACTGGGCACGATGAAAATCACTGAGCAAATCGATGCCTTGCGCGCACTCGCGGTTAGCCCCATTCAGTATCTGGTTATCCCGCGCGTGCTGGCAGCGCTGGGAATGTTTCCCCTGCTCTGCATGATTGCGAATTTCGCAGGTACTGGAGGCGGCTGGATTGTCGCCGATGCTTTCGGAATCTCCGCGAACAGCTTCCTGCAGTCGATTCGTCTGCTGACCGAACCGTTCGATCTGATTGGCGGTCTCATCAAGACGATTGCTTTCGCGCTGATTGTGACGCTGGTGAGTTGTCAGCAGGGCTTGAGCGCGCGGGGCGGCGCAGCAGGCGTCGGACACGCTACCACCCGCGCTGTCGTGCTGTCGATGGTGCTGATTTTCGCCGCGAACTACTTCTTAGCAGACCTGCTGTTTGCCGAACGATGAACGAGACGCCCGCCCTCGAAACGCGCCAGCTGGTCTACGCCGTGGAGAACAAGACGATATTGAAGAGCGTGGATTTGCGCGTCGACTACGGCGAGGTGCTGGGCGTGATGGGCGCGTCGGGCAGCGGCAAGACCGCGCTGCTGAAATGCCTGTGCGGGTTGCTCAAGCCGACCGCAGGCGAGGTGTGGGTGGAAGGCGTGAACATCGCCCCGCTCAGCGAGCGGGAGCGGATGCCGATGCGCTTGCGACTTGGTATTGTATTCCAG
>JAOAFW010000189.1 GCA_026416065.1 Fimbriimonadales bacterium | reverse complement strand
AAAGCAACTCCAATAAGCAGTCGCATGACAATCTCCCCTATAGGGAGTGATTTCGGGGGACGATTCGAACTTCCTGCTGAGGGCGCGGTAGGAGCAAAGCAATCGAATTTTAGCGAACGCAGGAAGGGTGGTGGAGCGGAGGGGATTCGAACCCCCGACCTCTAGAGTGCGATTCTAGCGCTCTCCCAGCTGAGCTACCGCCCCACGCAGCAAAGTCAATTATACCACGCCGAAACGCCCCAATTCAAGGGGCAGGACTCCCCGGCGCACTGTAGAACTCTATATCGCACAATGCAGGACGAGAAAACACCCGCTATGCCCCCCCTGCTGAATGTGGGGTTCTACAACTTTGTGTTGACGGACAAAATCGTCGCACTGGTGCGCATCGACTCCGCGCCCGTGAAGCGACTGGTGCAACAGCTGCGACGCGAGGGCACGAAGCTGATTGACGCGACGCAGGGCAGACGCACCCGCTGCGTGGTTTTTCTGAACAGTGGGCAGATTGTGCTGTCCGCGCTCACGCAGGAGACGCTCGCCAAACGGCTCAGCCGACCTGAAGCGATTTTTGCGCCTGAACCTGCTGAGGAGGAAGAAGTTATCGAGCCTGAGCCTTTAGAGTAGGGAACAAACATCGTCTAAACAACCCCTTTCGGGTACACTTATACGGAATGTCGCTCACGGCAAGCAGGCAAGGGATTGCGCCGCCTGTCAAGCGGAAATCGCGCCTGAGGCGGATCTTTTGGGGAATCTTCTGGCTGATGTTCTGGCTAAGCGGGCTGGTCTTAGGCAGCGCGCTGGGCTATCTCCATTTTGCCAGCGAGGGTACGGTCAGTCGCGCCGTCGTCGCTTACATTACCGGCGAAACAAAACCCGAAAACGCCTTCCCCGGCAAGCGCAAACTCACTGTCTTGGTGGTCGGCGCGGACGAGAACCGCGATAACCGCAAGCGCGTGGTGGACACGATGGCGCGCACCGACACGATTATGGTGGCACAGGTCGACTTTGTGAACCAGCGCATCCACGCGCTTTCCATCCCGCGCGATACGCTCGTGCGTATCCCCCGCTACGGCTGGGGCAAAATCAACTCGGCACACGCGCTGGGCGGACCGAAACTGCTTGTGGAAACCGTCAGCACCCTGCTGGGCAACCTGCAAATCGACGAAGTGGTGATCATCAGCTACAAAGCCTTCGAGGAAGCCATCGACGCGCTGGGCGGCGTGACCATCGACGTGGAGAAACGCATGCGCTACCACGATAACTGGGGCGACCTGCATGTGGACTTGCAACCGGGCATCCAGCACCTGAGCGGCAAGCAGGCACTGGGGTATGTGCGGTTCCGTCATAACGACAGCGACTTCCACCGCATCGAACGCCAGCAGAAGTTCATGCGTGCCGTGAAGGAACGCTTGAGAGACCCCAGCGTGTGGATGCGCGCGCCACAGGTGCTGGCAGCAGGGCTACGCCACACCCGTACCACGATGGAGTTTGAGCAATTACTTGCTCTTGCCCTCTTCACACGCCAGCTCAGTGACGAAAAGGTTCGCACGGAGACGCTGCCCGTGCGCGACGGTGCAGGCACGAGCCTCATTGTGCAGCGCGATGAAGCCACGCAACTCATCCGAGAACTCGGCTTCTGGGATACTGAGACCTCTTCCTACGCCCCATGAACCGCTACGGACTGACCCAACTGGAAAAGCTTGCCATCGCCGTCGCTGTGGTTGCTGTGCTGGCGATTGTCATCCCGCTCTACCGCCAACTGGTCGACATCAAGCGCACTGCCGACTGCCTGTCGAACTTGAAAGACATCGCGACGGCGATTAATCTGTACCAGCTGGACTACAATAACACACTGCCGCTGGCGTACTATGCTAACCCCGACGGCTCGCCCCAGACCGACTCGGCAGGGCGACCCCTGACATGGGTGGTGTGCATCAGCAGCTACATGAAGCGCGACCTGCAACGCGCCCTGAAATGCCCCGCCGACCCCACAGAGGGGAGCACGGTGATTACCGACCCACGCGACAATACCAAGACGCTGACCCTCTCTTACGGTTTTTACGCGGCACTCTCTGCCGCACGGGTGGAAGACCTGTCCAATCCCGGCTTGAGCGTGCTGATTGCCGATAGTCTCGCGGGGGGTCAGAACGGCTCGCTGAACCCCAACCCCCTGATTGGGGGCAACGACGGCTTCGCACTCACTTTTGACGACGGATTGCTCAAGCCGAACGTAAACTCAAAGTATATTGTGCGCCTTGCCGTCTGGAAACGACGCGAGGACAGAGGCTGGGAACCCGATAACCTGCGCAGCTTTCACGGCAAAGGAGTGAATGTGTTGCATGCCGACGGGCATGTCAGCACGCGCGCACCGAGTATCATGTTCCTGCAACGCGATGCGCAGGGCAAACTGGAGCCGCCGTGGACGCTGCCCGAGCCGCGTAAAGCCGACGAATAACGCGCTTCCCCCATAAACAGGTACAATAACCTGTATGGAAACCCGTCAGAGACTCGCGGCAGGCGTGATTATAGTCATCCTGTTCGTGATGCTGTTTGGGGGCGTCCTGGTCAATCTGTACACGGACTACCTGTGGTTTGTGCATGATGTGAACTACCCCCAGATTTTCGGGCGCATCCTCGCGCTGCGCTGGATGCTGTTTTTGCTCACCGCGGTCGGCTTTTTTATCTTCGCGTTGGTGAACCTGATGGTTGCGAACCGGGTCGCCGGTGCGACCGATGAACCCGACCTGGCGATTCGGGGCGGGCGAATCGTGCGGATTACTCGTGCGGTGCGAAAAGGAACCTACTATTTGCTGATTCTGGGCGCGCTGGTGTTCGCGGTTTTTGTGGGGCTGAGCGCAAGCGCGTACTGGCATGACCTGATGCTTTTCCAGCATGCGCAGACCGTCGGCGTCAAAGACCCTCTGTTTGGGATGGATGTCGGGTTTTACATGTTTCGCATGCCATTTCTGTCGTTCCTGTCGGGGTTGATGGTATTCACGGCGTTGATTGCGCTGGTGGGGATTGGCGCGTTTTACTATTTCAACCGTGCGCTGGGCTGGCTGGGTGGGATGCCGACTTTCTTGCCGTCGGTGAAGCCCCATATGCTCATTTTGGCGACGCTCTTCTTGCTCTCGTTCGCATGGTATCTGTGGCTGGCGCGGTACGATCTGGTGTTCTCGGAACATGACCAGTTCTTTGGCGCGGGATACACCGACATCCATGCCCGACTGCCTATTCTCACCATTACCGCGATAGGTCTGGTAATTGCTGCGGTGCTGTGTGTGGTGAGTTTGCGTCGGGGGGCGGGGTTGCTCTTGCCGATTGGTGGCTTTGCGGCGGTGCTGCTGTTCTGGGTCGCCGCCTCCTTGATTTACCCGGCACTGGTGCAACGCTTCGTGGTCGTGCCCAACCAGCTCGAGCGCGAGAGCCAGTATATCGAGCGCCATCTGGAGTTCACTCGCCGCGCCTATAACCTCGATAAGATTCAGGTGCGCGTGATGGATGTACGGGACGACCTGACCGCTGCGGACTTACAGGGTGCACGAGGCACGCTGGAGAACCTGCGCCTGTGGGACTTTCGCCCGCTGCGACAGGTGTATAACGGACTGCAGGCGCTCAAACCCTACTATGCGTTCGTGGCTGTCTCTTATACACATCT
>JAOAFW010000168.1 GCA_026416065.1 Fimbriimonadales bacterium | reverse complement strand
AGATGTGTATAAGAGACAGCCCCGATGTCTTCAACCTGCTGCTGCAGGTGATGGAAGACGGACGCCTGACCGACTCGCAGGGGCATGTGGTCGACTTCCGCAACACGATTATCATCATGACCAGCAACGTGGGTGTGCGCTCCGTTGTAGAGGAAGCGGGTATCGGGCTGCGCCGCGACAAGGGAACCGATCCTGAAGACCCGCGCGCCTACGAGGCAATGCGCAACCGCGTGCTGGAAGAGATGAAGAAACTCTTCCGCCCTGAGTTCCTGAACCGCGTGGACGAAGTGATCGTGTTCCACCCGCTCACGCGCAACGAGATCCTGCAGATTGTGGATCTGATGGTCGGGCGCGTGCAGGAGCAGCTCGCTGCGCACAACATGCGCCTCGTGCTGGAGCCTGCCGTGAAAGACCTGCTGGCACAGAAGGGCTACGACCCGAACTACGGTGCGCGTCCGCTCCGCCGCGTGGTACAGCAGATGATTGAGGACCCGCTCTCCGAGCAACTGCTCCTGGGGCGATTCGAGGAAGGCGACGCGATTATCGCCCGTCTAAACGAGAACAACGAAATCGTGTTCGTCAAAGGCGAAGACCTGCCCCCTGCAGGCGAGAGCGACCTGACCACAGCCGCGTTGCAATAACGTGGACGAATCGGGACTCCCCCATCCGCTCGGAATGACAGAAGCTGGTAGAAACAACACCCTGTCATTCCGTGTGGCGGGGGAGTCTCAAAATTGAAATCTCCCTTATAAGTGCTTTGACCGTTCAGTAAGCAGCTCCCGCGCGTGCTGTAAGGCGGTTTCGGTCGGTTCACCCGTAAGCATCCGGGCAATCTCCTGCACGCGCGCCTCGCCTTCAAGGGTGCGGATTTGCACGCGCGTTGTGTCGCCCTCGGCTTGTTTCTCGATGGCGAGGTGATGGGTGGCGCGGCTGGCAATCTGGGGCAGGTGCGTAATGCACAGAATCTGGCAGTGTCGCGCCAGTTCGTTAAGTTTCTCGCCGACGGCGTGCGCGGTGCGCCCACCCAGTCCCGCGTCGATCTCGTCAAAAACGAGCGTGGGCACGGGCGCAGCATCGGCTAAGACGGTCTTGAGGGCGAGCATCACGCGTGACATCTCGCCTCCAGAAGCGATTTTACTGAGCGGGCGCGGTGGCTCGCCCGGATTCGCGCTGAACAGGAACTCCACGCTATCCGCGCCTGTGGCGTCCATCAGCTTGGGACGCACTTCCGCGCGAAACTCTGCCCGATCCATCGCCAGGTCGCGCAGACAGGCTTGTATGGATTCGGCGAACCGCTGCGCACCCGACCTTCTCAGTTCAGTCAGCTGCTCGCAAAGCGTCGTCGCAGTCGCCTGCAATTGGGCAATTTGCGCTTCTAACGCATCCCGCCGTTCAGTCTGTGTCTCTAAAGCGTGCAGTTTCACTTCGGCTTGCTCGGCGTAGTCCAACACAGCCTCAATGGTGTCGCCGTACTTGCGTTTGAGCCGCTTGATGAGCTCCAGCCGGGCGATAACCTCTTCAAGGCGGGCGGGATCGTACTCGATGCTCTCGGCATAGGTGCGTAGGTTGCGGGCGACCTCCTCTATCTGCGCCAGTGCGCCCTCCAGCATATCGCCCCATTCGGCGACGGAGGGATCGATTCGGGCGATTTCAGTCAGGTTGCGACTCACGCTGGCGGCGAGGTCATATGCGCCGTTTTCGCTCATTAGCGCATCATATGCGCCTCCTGCCAACGCAATCAGCTTCTCAGCGTGCGTGAGACGTCGCTCTTCGGTCTCCAGATGCTCGTCTTCACCCATCTGGATGTTCGCTTTGCGAATCTCGTCCACCTGAAAGCGGTAGAGGTCGAGCATCTGTTCACGCTCGCGCTCGCGTTCAATGAGTTCCCGGAGTTCGCGCTCCGCCCCACGCAGCGCGTACACCGTTTCGCGTACTTGCATACGCAGGTTCAGGGCAGGTTCACCCAACCAGTGGTCTAAAAACTCCAGATGGCTGCTTGGCTTCAAAAGCGACTGATGCTCATGTTGTCCGTGCAGGTCGACGAGCCGCTCGCCGATTGCCTTGAGCGTGCTGAGCGGAGCAGGCTGCCCATTAATACGGGCGATGGAGCGTCCGCCTGCCTGCACCTCGCGGCTAAGATAAAGTAGTCCCTCTTCAGGCTCCACACCGAGTTCGTCCAGCAGGGCGTGCAGTTCGGGATCGTTGGGCAGTTCAAATATGGCGTTCACACGGAGTTTCTCTGCGCCCGTGCGGATGAGGGTGGGGTCAGCACGTTCACCCAGCGCGAGGTTGAGCGCATCGATGAGAATCGACTTGCCTGCGCCCGTTTCGCCTGTGAGCGCATTCAGACCCACCGCGAAGTTCACTTCCAAGCGGTCGATAATCGCGAGGTTCTCGATGTGCAGCGCGTGCAGCATCGTCGGGAATTGTACCTGCTTTGCCTGCAGACCCACTCTCCCGCATGCGGGATGGGGAGGGAGGTCAAAGCCGGCGAGACATCGTTGGCGGGACACTGGTGCTGCGTGCCTTTTGAAGCCTCGGGGATCAGTGTTCATCCGTGCCGTTCAGTCCACGGTCGATAATCGCAATCCCAATTGCTGTAATTGTCAGCGCAATACCCAGCCCTGCTGCGACGCCGATTCGCGTAGCGCGAGGCATGTCGGCAACGGTAGCGGCGAGGCTACCCAGCGGCAACACGATAATCAGCCCCAGCACGCTGAGCGGCGCAATCCAGTGGAACAGGCGATTGCCGTACAGGTACGCGCTCAACGACGCACCCAGCGCGCCCACCGTCCAGCCCGCCGCCGCGCGCTCGGAAAAAACCGCTGTCAGCGCGAGCGGCGCAGCAGCTGCCCAGAACCCTGCCAGCAACGACCGCCAGAGGGGTGAGCGTTCGCCCCTCAGACTCCACCAGAGCGCGAGTGCGCTCAGACCTACCAGCGCGATGAGAAACGCCATCAGCGTGAAGTAAAGGTACAAATCAGCGCGGGGCTGACGCACCGGATAACTCAGGGTGAACAGCCGAAAGCCCAGCACACTCACCAGTAGCAGCGCGCCCGCCCCGTAGAGCGCGTTCTCGTGAACTTTCGTGCGTGTGAACTCGCGATGAGCCATCACCAGCGCGTGCAGCGCGGTCATCAAGGCGCAGATTGCCAGCCCGAACCCGCGCATCGTCGCGAACGCTGCCATCAAGAGCCCCACCCACACCAACAAGGCGTAGCGTGACCACAATTCACTGCCCGATAGCCCCCGCGCCAGTGTCGCGGCAAGGAGCGTAATCAATACCAGTTGCAACAACGGAGCGTCGGAGCCCGTAAGCTGGTAGCCGACCGCCGTCAGCGTGAAACCGCCAAACAGCAGCATGTAGCTATACCGCCAGCCAATTCGCCCCCTGCGTGCCAGCAGCGTCGCCAGCCCGAACGCCGCCAGCCCCGCCCCCGTAAGACACACACCGTACCAGAGTGGCGCACCCGCGAAAGTCGCCAGCCCCGTCGTCCAACAGAGCGCGAGCGTGCTGAGCGCGACACCCTCCAGCGACTCCCACGCGCGTCCCAGCAACACCCACATCAATCCGGTGGCAATCCCAACTCCCCAGAGCGCGGGAAGCAGTCCCTCACGCACAAACAGCAAGACGAGTACAGGCGCACTGAGTGGCAGTAGTGCGCCCAGCCATTCGTAGTGCAGTCGGCTGCCCACGAACGCGCCCATCAGCCACAACCCCGACGCCGTCAGCACACCCCAGCCCAGTGCGCCGCCTGCCTGAAAATAGGGCGCAGGCTCCGCAGGGAGGGTAAGACCAAATGCAACCAGCGCAAACAGCCAAACTAACGGCAGTGCAAATGCAGGGAACATCGGCACACGCGCACGCGCCATCAACGCTGCAACCAGCCCCAGCCCGAAACAGACTCCGCCTATCGACCACGCCACGAGACTCATCGAGTGCCTCCCTCCTTAGAGGCTGAGAATGATTTCCGTTTTCGAGTCGTGTTTCCTGCTGGTGGGCAGCCGAGGTCCTTGAGATCGCCTATGTCCCGCTCACAAAGAGGAAGTTGGCTCGCCTGCTCTGAGCGTTGATTGATGTCTTACACAGTCGCCTACGCAGCCCCCTGCGCCACGGCGCGCACTGCCTCGATAATCGCCTGCGCGTCGATTCCGTAGGCAGCAAGCAGCGTCTCCGGCTTGCCAGAACGAGGGATTTCGCGCACCGCCAGTCGGTAGACACGAATCCCGTAGCCGTTCACAGCTGCTGCAACCGCCTCGCCTATCCCCCCTTCGGGATAGTGATCCTCCACTGTGATGAGGGTTCCGTTCGTCTGCTGCCCACAACGGATGAGCGTCTCCGCGTCGATGGGCTTGACCGAGTAGAGGTCAATCACTCGAATCGGGATTCCCTCCTGCAGTAGTTGTTCGTAGGCTTTCATCGCTTCATGGAGCGTGACGCCCGCGCCAACGACCGTGACCACATCGTGCGGCGACTGACGCACGATTTTGCACCCGCCGATGGGGAACGCCTCGTCATTAGCATAGATGACGGGCGTTTTCGGGCGTGTGGTGCGGATATAGGCGATGCCCCGATAGTGCGCCGCCTGCTCCACCAGTTTCACGGCGGAGACGGCGTCTGAGGGATAGAGTACGGCAGCGTCAGGGATGGCACGGAACATCGCAAGGTCTTCCAAGCCCATCTGCGAGGGACCGTCCTCGCCGATAGACACCCCCACGTGGGAGCCACAGAACTTCACATTCGCCCTGCCGATTGCCGCCATGCGGATAAAATCGTAGGCGCGACTCAGGAAGCAGGCGAAGCTGGATGCGAAGGGGATTTTGCCGCACTCCGCCGCGCCGACCGCTGCGCCCACCATGTTCTGCTCCGCGATAAAGCACTCCACGAACCGGTCGGGGAACGCCTTGAGGTACTTCTCGGAGAAAGTTGAGTTCTTCACATCGCCGTCGAACGCGTAGATGCGCGGGTCGGCGTGCCCAAGCGCGACCAGAGCGTCGCCATACGCTTCGCGGGTGGCGACCTGTGCGCCGAGCGGATAGGTCGGTAAGCTCACCTCGGGGATTGCGGCAGGATAAGCGGGTGCGCGCGCCTCGCGTGGCGGCTGCACGCGCAGGCGGCTTGCCAGCTCCCGCTGCTCCGGCGTCAGTTGCAGTTCGGCAATTGCCTGTTCAGCAAGGTCGGGCGGAAGCGGTTTGCCGTGCCAACCCTCTTTGTCTTCCACTGCAGACGCGCCCTTACCTTTCAGCGTGCGGGCTACAATCGCGACGGGACGCTCGGCGTTCTGCGCAGTGTCCAGCGCGTTCAGGATCTGTGCCATATCGTGCCCATCGATAGTGATGACCTGCCAGCCGAACGCTTCGAAACGGCGTTGGTAGGTCAGCACATCATGTTGCAGCATTGTCGGCTGGCTTTGTCCTTGACGGTTCACATCGACCAGCGCAATCAGGTTACTCAGGTTGTAGTAGCTGGCGAAGGCGGCGGCTTCCCACACTGCGCCTTCCGCTGTCTCGCCGTCGCCCATCAGGCAGTACACTTTCGCAGGCACCTGGTCGCGCTGCAGGGTGAGCGCCATCCCGGCGGCGATGGACAGCCCCTGCCCCAGCGAGCCGGTCGCTGCGCCGTACCATGCAAAGCGCGGCGTCGGATGCCCCTCTAAATCGCTCTCGAACTCACGCAGGGTGTCTAAATGCTCAATCGGAAATGCGCCTGCTTCCGCCCACGCCGCATACAGCAGCGGTGCGGCGTGCCCCTTGGAAAAAATCACCCGGTCGTTCAGCGGATTTTGAGGGTTGGGCACGTCGTGGCGCAGCGCGTGGAAAAACAGCGCAGCCACCAGATCTGCTGCCGACATGCAGGTCGTAGGATGCCCGGAACCTGCCTTGGTCGTGGTGCGAATAGAATGAATGCGCAGAAGGTTCGCTTTCGCCTGCAAAGCCGCGATATGTTCAGGGGCGTATCCTGCCATGGCCGTCTCTCTCCGTATTCAGAGAGTATACCTGCTTCGCCCTTTGCGCTAACGCCCCGTATAACACGACGCCAATCAGGATTACGATTGCCGCCACAAGATGCCCATAAGTGAACACGCCGAGCATCAGCTTCGAGGTGGCGCCAGCGCGGAAAAACTCGTTGATGAACCGATACAGCCCGTGTAATATCAGGAACCCCGCAAACAGCTGCCCTTCGAACTGTCGGCGCGTCACCCAGTAGGACAACCCCGCGAAAATCAGGATGTTCATCGCGGTGGCGTAGAGTTGCGTGGGATGCACGGGGTGTTCCAGTCCCGGAAACTGAACGCCCCAGGGTAGGTTCGTTGGTGCACCATAGCAGCAGCCTGCGCCGAAGCAGCCGATTCGAGCGATCGCGTAGCCCAGTGCGAGCGAGGGCGCAGCGAGGTCGCCCACCTGCCAGATGGGGATGTTGCGCTTGCGTATCAGATAGATTGCCGTCGCAATTGCCAGCCCAAAGCCCCCAAAATACGACATCCCGCCTTCCCACACGCGCAGAATACTCAGCGGGTCGGGCGCGTACCGCGACCAGTTGGTGACGACGAAGGCAAGCCGTCCCCCCACTATCCCCAGCGCAACGCTCCAGAAAGTGATATCCAGCACATCGTCCGCCTTGATTCCATAACGCGGTGCGTGGCGCAAGGCTCGCCAAACGGCAAGCCAAATTCCCACCATCCACATAAAGCCGTAGGTATACAGGGTGAAGGGTCCGATTTTGATGAGTTCCGGTCTCATCGAGGCGGCTCCTCGGTCGCGCCGACGGGTTCCGTTCCGCGCGCGCCCCAAAACTGCAACGCCATCAGTCCCAGCAGCGAGCAGGTAATCGCCATATCCGCCACATTGAACACGGGCCACACCACAAAATCGAACATATCGACCACGTAGCCCAGCCGTATCCGATCCACAAAGTTGCCCAGCGCGCCCCCCAGTAGCAGTCCCGTGAGCAGTTGCACGCCGCGCGACGGTCTATGCCGATAGTGATACCAGATGAGTCCCCCCGCAACGCAAAGCGTGAGCGGGATCGTGAGCCAACCGCGCCCCTCCAGCATACCGAACGCAATCCCCGTGTTGTGGGTCAGGGTGAGGTAAAAGTAGGGCGGCACTATCGGCAGCGACTGGTCCAGATTCAGGCTCGCTGTTGCCCAGAGTTTGGTGAGTTGGTCCAGCAGGAACACTGCGATTGCCGCGCGCCAAAACATTGCCTTAGTAGGATACCTGATTCGTGGGCTGTGGCATACGCGCCCGGCTTCCCCACGCCTTATTTGGGGGTCTGATACGCTTCACAAAGGTACCGTTTGCGCAAGGTATCGAGGGGCAACAGTTCACCTGTGTCGCCGTGGGTGTAGTACCATACTTCCCAGCCGTTGCAGGGTGCGCCCAGCAGATACTTCGCCACAGCGTGGATGGAGCCTTCCGTCCCATCTTGGTATCGAATATGTCCGTTCGCCAGCACGTGTGCGGCGTGGTTCGTATCTGCCTGAAAGTAGAGGGCGTCGCCGGGCGCGAGGTAGCCGTTCTCCACCAAAGCCCCGAACGGTACCCGCGGCGGTTTTCGGGCGGCAACGCGCCACGCTACATACGCCTCGGACGGGGGCACAACCGCCTCGATTCGCCGACGAGCTAACTCCACATAGTGTGCATCTTGCTCGATTCCAATCCAGCGGCGTCCCAGTCGCTTCGCCACAACGCCGGTGGGACCCGTGACAAAAAACGGATCCAATGCCACGTCGCCCGGACGAGTGCTTGCCAGTATCACCCGGTACAGCAACGCCTCAGGCTTTTGGGTGGAGTGTGCCTTCTCCCCGTTCACGCGCAGTCGCTCGTCCCCGACACAAAGAGGCAAGTGCCAGTCACTGCGCATCTGTAGATCGTCGTTCAACGCTTTCAGGTCATGGTAGCTGAAGGTATAGGGCTTACCCTTTAGTTTTTGCGCCCAGATAAGCGTCTCGTGCGCGTTGGTGAACCGCACGCCCCTGAAGTTCGGCATCGGGTTGGTTTTCACCCAGATAATATCGTTCAGAATCCAGAATCCCAAATCCTGTAGAACTTTGCCTATCCGAAAGATGTTGTGATAGCTGCCGATGACCCACAAAGTGCCGGTGTCTTTCAGCACGCGCCGTGCTGCGGAAAGCCATTCCACAGTGAACGCATCGTAGGCTTCAAAGCTTTCGAACCGATCCCATTCGTCGTCCACAGCATCGACCTGCGTGCGATTGGGACGATACAGAGGCTGGCGCAGCTGCAGATTGTACGGTGGATCGGCGAAGACGCAATCCACCGACTTTTCGGGGAGTTGGCGCATAACCTCTATACAGTCTCCTTGAATAACCTGATTCACTGGCAGTGCGCCCATAGTATGCCTCCACAGCGACGGCGTCCCACCTGAAAAGTGTACCATGCCCACAACAGGTATACTCTATTTCAAATGACGGCACGAATCGGCGTTTTGACCGTCGAACTACACATTGGCGGTTGTCGCTCGCTGAAGGAGAAGCGACAGGTGGTGCAGAGCCTGATTACACGCCTGCGCAACGACTTCAACCTCTCCATCGCGGAAGTCGACCACCACGATTTGCACCAGCGGGCGTGTATCGCCATCGCGTGTGTGGGCAACCAGACCGATTTTGTCAATCGCGTGCTGGATACTGTGTTGGAACGCTTGGAAGCCGACGGGCGTATCATACTACTGGAAAGCCATCTGGAGCTGCTCTAATAAGGAGGACGCCAATGGGCGGACGCATGGAACGATTAGAATCGCTCCTGACTGCCGAACTGAGTCAGGTGCTACTGAAGGATTTAGCGGGACAGGATTTAGGCTTGGCGACGATTACGGGAGTGAAGGTCGCGCGCGACCTTTCGCAGGCGACCGTCTATGTAAGTGTGTTGGGCGACGAGCGACGCCGCAAGCAAACGCTCGACGCCCTGCAACACTCCGCTGGCTACATCAAGGGACTGTTGGGGAAGCGATTACACCTGAAGCGAATCCCCCGACTGGTGTTTGTCGACGACCCTTCGCTGCGCGATGCCGACCGGATTAGCCGCCTCCTCAAAGATGGTTAAACCGACGATTGCGTGGATGCCCGTGCGCCTGATCCACCCCATCGTGCAGGGCTCGATGACAGTGGACGACTGGCTGCACCAGGCTCCGGCGTTCGGCGTGCAGGCGGTGGAGATTTATCACGCTTTCCTGAGCGATGAAAGCCTGCCACAGGTGAAAGCCACGCTGAGCCAGCTGGGGCTGCGCGTAAGCCAGATTACCTGCGCGCCCGATTTCACCAACCCCGACCCCGCCGTTCGCGCCGCGGAGCTGGATTCCATGAAACAACGTGTGGACTGGGCGGCGGAACTCGGAGCGACCGCCGTGCGCCCCACCGCCGGCATGGTTCACGACGGCGGGACACCCCAAGAGGCTATCCAGTACGCCGTTGAGTACATGGTCAGACTTGCAGAGTATGCCGTCCCCTGTGGCGTGTATCCTTGCTACGAGAATCACTATAAAGACCGCCTGTGGACACGCGAGGATTTCTCGTTCCTGCCCGAACGCTTCTTGCAGATTTTCGAGCAGATCGAGCCGACGCCCGTGCGCGTAAACTTCGACTTTGCGAACCCGCTGATGACGGGCGCAGACCCGGTTGCGCTCCTGCAGCGCGTGGCGCATAAAGTGCATCATGTACATGCAGGCGACCGTTTACCGGGCGAGTACCAGCACAGCGTTTTAGGCGAGGGGGCAGTGCCGTTTGCGCCCCTGCTGCAAATTCTGAAGTCGCACGGCTACGCGGGCTACCTGAGTATCGAGGACGGTCAGGCGCAGGGCGATGCGGGCTTCCGCAAATCGCTCACTTTTCTCAGGGCACAGATAGACGCCGTGTGGAGCGCGTAGGCGTACCGGCTTCCTTAACTCTGAAACACCGCCCGCAGCGCGTCGGCGATGTGGCGCAAGCCGAGTTCGGGGAATAGGCGATAGCCACCCACTTCCGCCGTGATGTAGCCCTGATAGCCAATTGCCTCCAGCGCGGCGCGTACCGCCATCCACGGCACATCGCCCTGCAACGGGTTCGCAAAGCCCTGAATGTTGCCGATGTCGGCGCGGAAGTCCTTCACATGCACGCGCTTGATACGCCCGCCCAGAATGGCAATCCAGTGCTGGGGGTAGCCGTAGGCGAGGATGTTGCCCGCGTCGAAGTAGACGCCGACATAGGGGCTGCCCAGCGAGTCGATCAAGTCGCGCGTCTCCAGTGGGCTGAGCAGGAAGCGGTTCCACACATTCTCAATCGCGATGCTCACCTTGCGCCGTTCGGCTTCGGGGGCGAGCTGTTGCAGGGCGGTTTTGGCGCGTTCGTAGGCGAGGTCGTAGGGCGTTTCGGGGTTCACCACGCCG
>JAOAFW010000147.1 GCA_026416065.1 Fimbriimonadales bacterium | reverse complement strand
AGATGTGTATAAGAGACAGATATTATACAGAGCGACAATGCGAACGGAACTGACCTCGTCCGATCGGATGCGCCAGGCGTTGAAAGGTCATTTAGACCATGAAGGGGTGCAAACCCTTCTGGAGTCGGCGTTAGCATGCGACGAGGCGCAGCAATGCCTTGCCGACGAGGACTACGAAACGGCGTTAGAGCTTGCGCTGCCGCTGGTGCTATTACAGGCTCCGGTGGTGGCGAGCCGCGCGAGGGACACCGCCATCGCCGCGCTGGACGAGCTGATGGAGCGCGCCCTCGCCACAGGACAGCCCCAGCGCGCCCTGCAATACATCGACCAGTGGCTGCGCCTGGAGCCGAAAGGCTTCTTCCCGCTGATACGCCGCGCGGAAATCCTGCAACACGAAATCGGCGACCTGCACGAGGCGTGGACGGCGTACCTGCAGGTACTGCGTCATTATCCCAACAGCATCGAGGCGTTTTTGGGCTTGGCGCAGCTCGCGCTCTCGGAAGGCAACCCGGAACGCGCCTATCCCTACATCCTGCGCGCGTGGCAGTCGCTGGCGCGCTCCGAGTGGGCGTATACTCCCAGCGCACGCACCATGCAGTCCGTGTTCGAGGATCTGTACGACATCACTGCAGGCATGCTCCACTGGCTCGGCTCCGCCGAAGAAGCGCGCGCCATCACCGAAAAAGCCATCGCCCTGCTCGGCGAAACCGAGATCCTCAAAGAGCGCATGCAGATTATTGAAGACCTTGGGGATTGATTTCTCCGAGACTGTGCAAACACTTCTGTTGCGCGTCGTAGCAGTCCCTATCGACGGCATCGGAGCGTGGCTTGGGTGTCTCGCCGACGGCGTACACAGTGGCTGGAAGCCTGTATCGCACCAGTTCGTCGGCGGATCCCCCGCGCGAAGACCCGCTCACTTTCTCAACAACCGATCGCTCAATCGCCGCACTTCTGATGGCGTTTAAGGCGGCAATCCGTTCTCACAGGATTCCTTCTTGAGGCAGCACCAGCATTTCATCGATCGTGGCGTCTGCCGGAGTCGTTAGCATCTGCACAACAATCTGCGCCACGGTTTCTGGGCGGATCATTTTTTCGCGTTCTGGGATATTGCCGTCTTCGCCCCAGATGGCGGTATCCACTGCGCCGGGCAGAATCGCCATTACGCGCACGCCGCGTTTGCGCACCTCTTTAGCTAACACGCGCGTGAACATCAGTCCAGCGGCTTTGGCGCAGCTGTATGCGCTCAGCCCCGCGAACGCCCGTGCGCCCGCCACCGAAAGCACATTCAGGATCTGACCACGCCCTTGCGCCAGCATGTGCGGCAGCACCAGGCGCGTCGCCAGATACAGCCCCTTCATGTTGCCCTCCAGCGTGCGCCACCACTCTGCAGGGTCACTTGTCTCAATTGTGCCCACGGACTGAATGAACCCTGCGTTATTGACCAGCACATCGATGTTTCCTGTGATTCCGAGTGCGCCTTGAACTGCTTCGCGCAGCGCGCCCTCCTCAGACACATCTGCTGTGAACCAGTAAGCCTTACCGCCCGCGTCGCGAATCCGTTGGGTCGTCGCTTCCAGTTGAGACTGCGTACGCGCTACTAAGACGACGGTGGCGCCCCGCTGCGCCAGTAGCGCCGCGGTCTCCGCGCCGATGCCCCGCCCGCCACCTGTAACCAATGCTACTTGACCTGCCAAAGTTTCCATAGCGCAGGGAGTATACCGCAAGCAGGAAATTCGCCTGAAGGGACGAAAGTCCCTATCTCGATGAGCCGCACAACTGTATTGAAGACCTACAAGCTCTGGGTGAATGGCGAATTTGTGCGTTCCGAGTCGGGACGCGCCTACGAAGTCCACGATGCACAAGGCAATTTCTGGGCGAATGTGCCCCAAGCCTCGCGGAAAGACCTGCGCGATGCGGTGCAGGCTGCCCGCAAAGCGCAGCCTAACTGGGCGAAACGCACAGCATATAATCGGGGGCAGATTCTCTACCGTATTGCCGAGATGCTGGAGACGCGCCGTGAAGCTATCCGTACCGAACTGCAAGCCGTCGTGGGCATACCCAAGCGTGACGCCGACGCGGAAATCGACACGAGCATCGACCGCTGGGTCTACTACGCGGGCTGGAGCGATAAGTACGCCGCGCTGCTCTCGTCGGTCAACCCCGTGGCGATGCCGATGCATAACTTCACAACGCCAGAACCCACAGGGGTAGTCGGCATCGTCTGCCCCGAACCCGCTCCGCTTGCCTCGCTCACAAGCCTGCTTGCGCCCGTCATCGTGAGCGGGAACACCGCCGTTGCCCTGCTGCCTGAGGCGGTCCCGTCCGTCGGGCTGGCGTTCGCCGAGGTCCTGGCAACTTCCGACCTGCCCGCAGGCGTGGTGAACCTGCTTAGCGGACAGTTCAAGGAGTTAGTGCCCCATCTGGCGAAGCACGTCGAGGTGGATGCTCTCAATCTGTGCGGCGTAGCGGAAGCCGACCGTGCGCTCAACGAACAATCTGCTGCCGAGACCATCAAACGCCTCAACCACAGCCCCTCCTATACGCGCGCGGAGTGGCTGAGCGAACGAGCGCAAGGGCTGACATGGATCGAGCCATTTCTGGAGTATAAAACCGTGTGGCATCCGCTGGGATGGTGACCATGAACCGCACAAAACTGGCGATTGGACTGGGTGTGATCGTCGCGCTGCTGATCGGGGTGCGCGTGTTCCTGATGCTGGGCACCCCCAAAGAGGTCGATCCCCGAACGCGCATCCAGCAAATGTTTGCCCAGGGTAAACAGGCGTTCGAGAATGAGGACATCGAGGGCATGCTGGATCTAATCAGCGACGATTTTCACTGGGGCGGGATGAATAAACAACAGCTGCGCTACCAACTTGCGCAGTTTTTCAAGCAAAGCGACGCTCCTCGCGCCGAACTGGGCGAGCTCCAGATAGAAATCTTCGCCGGACGCATCCTCGTGCGCACGACGGTGCGCGCAACGTGGCGCGACTCCAACGCGCCCGGCGGCACCACTTCGCAAGACCTCGGCGTGGTGGAGTTCGAGTTCCGCAAGTTCCCGCAGCGCAAGTGGTTGATTATCCCGTATGAGGACTGGCAACTGGTGCGAATCGACGCGCCGCAGATGGGGGAGATTCCGCTATGACGCCCGAGTTACAGGCGAAGTACGAGCGGTTGCAAGCGATCCTGCACACGATGGGCGCGGTCGTGGTTGGGCTATCGGGCGGCGTGGATAGCACGCTGCTGGTAAAAGTCGCCCACGACACGCTGGGTGAACGGTGCCTCGCCGTGATTGGCAAATCGGAAGCGTTCCCCGAAGGCGAAATCGAGCAGGCGATGCAACTGGCGCGACAAATCGGCGTGCGCGTGCGCATCGTGCCCACCCATGAACTTCAAAACCCTCTGTTTCAAGTGAACCGCCCCGATCGGTGCTACCACTGCAAAACCGAGCTGTTCAGCGTGCTACGCCGCGTCGCCGACGAAGAGGACATTGCGTGGATTGCCGACGGTTCGCACGCTGACGATACGGGCGACTATCGCCCGGGGATGCGTGCAGCGCAGGAACAGGGCGTGCGCGCCCCCCTGCTGGAAGCAGGCTTCACAAAGGCAGATATTCGCGCGCTGGCGAAACACTTGGAACTCCCCATCTGGGATAAACCGTCGTTTGCGTGCCTCTCCAGTCGCTTTCCGTATGGCACGGTCATTACGCGCGAACTGCTCCAGAAAGTGGATCGGGCAGAACGCTACCTGCGTCAGCTGGGATTCCGTCAGGTGCGTGTGCGCCACCACGACACGATACTCCGAATCGAGGTGGAATCGCACGACTTTGAGCGCGTTCTGCAACACGCTCCAGACATCGTGGCACATATGAAATCGCTGGGCTACCTGTATGTCGCGCTGGATTTGGAAGGCTACCGCTCGGGCAAGATGAACGATGGACTCAGAGTGCGCTCAACGGTTCGGGAATAACGAACTGGAACCCCACCGGTCAGGGCATTAGACCACTGAGGGCAGGTCCACCCTAATTGGGAGGCGGTGGAAAGTCCAGCACCGAGACAGGCACCTCGAAAGTTACCCCCGTTCGCGCGTCGGTAATCACGAGCCGCGTCGCGCCCCGGCTGACGCCCGTGAGGCGCGCCGAGTTGCTGGTGAGTTTTTGCACCGTCGCTTTCGTCGTGTCGCGCACAGACCAGATGAAATCCGCGCTCACGATAGCGTTCGTATGCACATCGCGCAGGCTCGCCGCGACGGTAATCGCCTCACCTGCCCAGACCTCAATCGTTGCCGGATTCGTCTCAATCTGGTAACGGCTCAGGTCGTACTGGATAGACCCCACCGCGCCTGCGACGATCGTAAACTGTTGCGCAACCACCTGCCCGTTGCTCAGGGTCGTCTCCACACGAATCGTGTGGGTGCCGGGCGGCAGGGTGATGCGCTGAGGGTTCTCCACCAGTTGCCCGTTCAGGTAGACTCGCGCGCTTGAGGGCGTGCCCGTTACAGCAAGCGAGAAGGTCGAGGTTCCACCGCCGCCCCCGCCGGAACACGCCAGCAAGCTCAGCGCGAAGAGCGCAACTAAGCCGATGACTGCGACGCCAGTTTTCCGTTTCATAATCCTCACTTGTGGCACGGGTGTCCCACCCGTGCAAGCCATGCCCTTGCTTGAGCGCGACGCCCAAGCCACAGGGTTAGACGCCCGTTAAAACTCCGCGTTTCCGGGCGTGCGCGGGAACGGGATAACATCCCGAATGTTCTTCATGCCCGTAATGTACATCATCATGCGCTCAAAGCCCAGCCCGAAGCCTGAGTGCGGCGCGCTGCCGTAGCGACGCAAATCGAGATACCACCAGTAGTCCTCTTCACGAAGCCCTGTTTCACGAATGCGCTGCAGCAGCACATCGTAGCGCTCCTCGCGCTGGCTGCCACCGATAATCTCGCCCACGCGCGGCACCAGCACATCCATCGCCCGCACTGTGCGCCCATCGTCGTTCAGGCGCATATAGAACGCCTTAATCTCACGGGGGTAATCCGTTACGATAACGGGCTTCTTGAAATGCTCTTCCGTCAGGTAGCGTTCGTGTTCGGTCTGCAGGTCGTTGCCCCATACAGGCGGGAACTCCCAGTCGCGCGATGCGCCCTGTAGAATCCGAATCGCCTCGGTGTAGGTAATGCGTTCAAACGGCGAGTCGGCGACATGCTGTAGCGTCTCCAGCACGGCGCTATCGATGCGCTGATGGAAGAATTCCAGGTCTTCTTCACAATGATTCAGCACATACTGGATAATATACTTCAGGAACTCTTCGGCGAGATCAGCGTTGTCTTCCAGCTCGTAGAACGCCATCTCGGGCTCGATCATCCAGAACTCGGCGAGGTGGCGTGGGGTGTTGCTGTTCTCCGCGCGGAAGGTAGGACCGAAAGTGTACACCTTGCCGAACGCCAGCGCGAAAATTTCCGCCTCCAGTTGTCCGCTGACCGTAAGATAAGCGGGTTTCTCGAAGAAATCCTGTGAGAAGTCGATTCTGCCGTCGGTGGTGCGGGGCAGGTTTTCCATATCGAGCGTGGTCACGCGGAACATCGCGCCTGCGCCCTCGCAGTCAGACCCGGTGATGATAGGCGTATGCACGTAGAGAAAGTCGCGTTCCTGAAAGAACTGGTGGATGGCGTAGGCGAGCGCGTTGCGCACGCGAAAGACCGCCCCGAAGGTGTTGCCCCGCACGCGCAGGTGGGCAATCTCACGCAGGTACTCAAACGAATGCCCCTTCTTCTGCATGGGGTAGGTTTCGGGGTCGGCGGCGCCGTAGATGTGGAGCGACTGGAGTTTCAACTCCACGGGCTGTTTGGGCGCGGGCGACTCGGTCAGCACGCCCACCACCTCAACACACGCGCCTGTGGTGACCTGATGAAGTGTCTCTTCGGGCACGACGCCCGCTTCAGCCACGATTTGCAGGCTCTTGAAGCGTGAGCCGTCGTTGAGCTCGATGAACGAAACCCCTTTCGAGTCGCGCCGGGAGCGCACCCAGCCGCGCACCTTCAATACACTCCCTACCGGCTGCTCATACGCCCGCTTCACGGAGACCAGTTTCGGTTCCATACAGGGGTATTTTACCTGAGCGCGTGGATTGGATATTCCTGTCCGAGCGATTATACAATCCGTCGCTCCACAATCGCTACGGGGTCAAAGGTACGCAGTCGCCAGCCAATGGTAAACAGCGCGAACGCCAGCACCATCAGCGGTACGGGCAGGGTGTACTGGTAAGCAATCGGGTCAAATGGTTCGATATACAGTCCGCGCGGCTCCATAATGCGCACCTTCGCCCAGAGCAGCACACCCATCGCACTCAGCACGCCCAGCACCCAGCCCAAAGCGACGACGGTAATCGTCTCCAGCGAAACGCGCATCAGCAGTCCGCGCCGCGTGAAGCCAATCGCCTGCAGCAAACCGAACTCTACCAGTCGCTGTTGGAAGTAGATGTTCGCCAGAAGCCCCGTCATCGTCGCGAGCATCACTGCAACCACAACGACCACGATGCCCGTGATGAAGTAGAGGTTCTTGAAAGCGCGATGAGTTTCCTCCTGCAGCTCGGCGTAGGTCCATACACGCGCCTGTTCGCCCTTGAGGTTCTCTCGAATCCATGCATCGAGCCGGGGCTGATAGCGCGGTTCTGCCGCGAAAATCAACAGGTTGCGCGTCGGGGGGAAGAAGTTGTCTCGGATGAACTCGAACGAGCCAATCGCCAGCCAAGTGTCGCCCTTCAGCACGCCCACCACGCGCACGGGCACAGGCGCGTACTGGTCGGGAATGAACGGCGATAGCACCACATCACCCAGTTTGAGCTTCTTGTTGCGCATCAGCGGCTCCGAGAGCGCGACGCCCGCCTCGCCGGGCTTGGGGTAGCGCCCTTCGCTGAGGGTGAGCTGACACCGCGTCGCAAGCGACGCCATCTGCTCCTGCTCCAGCCCGAAAATCACGAACGGCATCTTGCCCACGATGGTCTCCGCATTCATGAAACAGACCACCGTCTCGTAGGAAGTGCCGTAGGAGGGCGCACTCTGGATACGCTCCACCAGCTCCGACTTGAGTTTGTTGGAGCCGCGTGGGGTAATCGCCGCGAAATAGCGGTTGTAATCGTAGATTTTGAGGATTGTGCGGTCAATCGAGTTCAGCAGCGCAACCACGCTGGCGATGGTCAACACTGCCAGCGCCAGCACCAGCGTCAGGGGCAAACTGCGCCCTGGATTACGTACCAGAAATAGAATCGGCGAGAGCGGATGTCGACGGGGCATAGCTTACCTCTCAGTAGAGTATCTTCCTGAGCATGATACCTGATTGAGGAGTCTAAGAAAATGAGTCTATCGCTTCTTGAAGTTCACGACTGTCACGCCCTCCCCCCCTTCGGTGCTGGATGCGTGGTGGAACGAGCGCACGTGGGGGTGGGTTTTGAGGTAGCTCCAGACCATTGTGCGCAGCGCACCCGTGCCTTTGCCGTGCTGGATACGCACGCTGTCGTACCCGGCGAGCAGCGCGTCGTCGATATATTTTTCCAGCAGGGGCTGTGCTTCTTCTACGCGCAAGCCGTGCAGGTCTAACTCGAGCGGTACGGGTTGCGCAGGGCGTGGCTTACTCACACGCACAGCCGGCTTGGACGGCGCGGGCTTGTCCAGCGGCTCCAGATCGCTCAGTGCTACCGGGATGCGCAGTTTACCGACATAAACCTGCGCCTGATTGCCGTCGGGTAGTTCGGCGAGGGTGCCTGTTTGTCCGAGGCTGCGGATGCGCACACGCATCCCGACTTCCCATGCGGAGGGCATAGCGGCGG
>JAOAFW010000140.1 GCA_026416065.1 Fimbriimonadales bacterium | reverse complement strand
AGATGTGTATAAGAGACAGCGCCACACGAACGGCGCATCGTGCATCAGGCACTGAAGGAGGACCCGGAAGTGATAACCTACAGCGAAGGTGAGGAACCGAATCGTTATGTGGTGATCTCGCCACGCGGGTAGATGAACACACGCCAGATACTTAAAGCCGTTCCTTTCGCGCTCAGATAAGTCATAGCGCAAAGGAACGGCTTTTATCAAGGCTCAGTTCTGAACCGGGTTCACGCTCACGCGGCGGCGGTGGCGCGGACCTTCGAACTGCACATAGCCGTCCACCAGCGCGAACAGCGTGTCGTCACTGCCGCGCCCGACGTTGCGCCCAGGATGGAACTTCGTGCCACGCTGGCGCACGATGACGTTCCCAGCGCGCACAAACTCGCCGCCATATGCCTTCACGCCCAGAAACTTCGGGTTGCTGTCCCGACCGTTCCGCGTGCTGCCGACACCTTTTTTACTTGCCATCGTTGTTGCCTCCTCTGGTGGCTTGGACAAGCCCGCCCGAGCCACAACGGTTATTATACCTCACTGACTCGTCGGATTGTTTTCGCCGAACAGGATGCGGTAGTAGCAATAGACAATCAGCGCGGTGAAGAAAATCCACGCGCTCAGCATAAAGACCCAGCCCTGCCAGTTCATTCGATCACCTCCGCGCGTTGCATGCTCTTGCGCACATTCCAAGCGTACCAGATGAGCGCAATCTGCAGGATGAACACGAAGATTACGAACCCGCGCACCATCCAGATATGCCAGCCGACCTGTAAACCCTTTGCCTCGATCGGGCGCGTGAACAACTCGCCTGTGTAGAGCGGTACGATGACATTCTCCCAGTACCAGAAGCCCAGAATCAGTGCCAGGATAATCGGCGTGACATACTTGGCGCAGAAGAAGAAGAAGCGCGGCACGCGCAGCAGCGCGCCCTCGTGCATCTCTTTCCAGATTTTGTCCGCGCCGAAAATCCACATCAAAATCACAACCTCAATTAGCGCCATCAGCGGCGGCCCGAAAGTACCCGACCAGAAATCGTACACATCGATACCGCCCTTAATCCAGATAGCGAACTGCACGCCAATCAGCCAGAACAGCCCCAGCGCTGCCACCGCACGCGGGCGCGACATGCCGAACTCGTCTTCCAGAAAAGCGATAATCGGCTGGCACATCGCCACGACAGAGGTCATCGCTGCGAAAAAGAGCAGCAGAAACCACAGGAACCCCAACAGGTTGCCTGCAGGCAGGAAGCTGAAAATCGCAGGCATCGACACGAAGCCGAGATAGAAACTGCCCTGCGCGGCAATCATCTGCGCCGCCGCCACGCCAAAGAACGCCGACGCCGCAGGCAGCGCAATCGACGCGCCCAACACCACCTCCGCGAAGCTGTTCGAAGCGGTGGTGGACAGACCTGTCAGCGTTACATCTTCGTTCTTGCGCAGGTAGGAGGCGTAGCACTGAATCGCGCCCATACCCAAGCTTAGCGAGAAGAACACCTGTCCCGCTGCCGCGAGCCATGTCTTAACATCGAACAGCACAAAGACCTCTCTGCCGTCTCGCTCCACATACCATTTCGGCTCCCACAGAAACGCGATTCCGTTCATCACGCCGTACTCTTCCGAGACGGGATGCCCCAGCGTGAACACGCGAATCATCAGCACAATCGCCAGAATAAACAGCAACGGCATCGCAATCTTTGCCAGCAGCTCGATACCGCCTGACACGCCGCGCACCATCAGCCACAGCGTAAGGAAGTAGACCACTGCAAAGATGGCAAGCGTGAACACATCCGGCGTGAGGAAGACGCTATTGTCGTTTGAGCCAGAGTATTGCCCCAGAAACTGGGCATAGGGCGCCAGCACGGTACCCGAAATCTCTTCAGCAGTCATCCCTTCATGAAGCGCGGAGCGGTCCACTTGCGGAATCTGCCCCAGCAGTGTTTTGATACTGTAGCCCAGCGTCCACGAGCCGAGATAGGAGTAGTAAAACAGAATCAGTGTGGGGATAAACAGTCCCAGCACGCCGAGATACTTGGCGATGGGGTGTCGCCACATCAGCTGGAACATCGCGGGGGTCGTACCGTGTCCGCGCACGCCACCGTAGCGTCCTTGCGCCCACTCCAGCCACATCAGCGGAATCGCCATCAGCAGCAGGCAGATGAAGTAGGGGATCAAAAACGCCCCACCGCCGTTCGCCGCTGCCTGACCGGGAAAACGCAAAAAGTTGCCCAAGCCAATGGCGTTACCCGCCATCGCCAGCACCAAGCCAATCCGAGTACCCCAGTGTTCGCGTCCTCCGTTGCCGTTCTTCGCCATAGATACCTCCGTGTCTTAACGCGATAGGGCGAGATTCGTGCCACGCGCAGAGTTTCCTGCTGAAAAGCAGGTATCCTATAGGCGTTATGCGGCGAGGCTGGATGATGAGTTGCGCTGTGGGGCTGACCGCGCTATTGGGATTGTACGCCTGCCAGACGGCAGGCAACAGCGCGCCTCCACAAGCTCAACCACCTCCACAAACTACCGTACCGCCCCCCGCACCTGAACCTGAACCCGAGATCCCCGTGTATCGCTATCGCATCGTGAACACTTTCCCCCACGACAAAAACGCCTTCACACAAGGGCTGGAGTTCCACAACGGCTACTTGTACGAAAGCACAGGGCTGAACGGGCAATCGTCGCTGCGCAAGGTGGAGCTGCGTACCGGGCGCGTGCTGCAAATCTATCGTCTGCCTCGCGAATATTTCGCCGAAGGCATCACGATTTTCGGCGACCGCATCTACCAGCTCACATGGCAAAACGGTGTCTGCTTTGTGTACACCCTGAACAACTTTCGACAGGAGACGCAGTTCCGCTACTACGGCGAGGGCTGGGGACTCACGAACGATGGCAAGCACCTGATTATGAGCGACGGCAGCGAAACGATTATCTTCCGCGACCCCGAAACCTTCGCCGAAGTGCGCAAAATCACCGTGCGTGCGCTCGGCAAACCCGTGAAGAACCTGAACGAGCTGGAGTATATCGATGGCGAAATCTGGGCGAATATCTGGTACAGCGATATGATTGCCCGGATCGATCCGCAAACGGGCGTGGTGAAGGCTTGGGTGGATATGGAAGGACTACCGGTTAGTGATCGCGGCATCGAGGATGTGCTGAACGGCATCGCCTACGACCGTCAGAACAAGCGTATCTTTGTGACCGGTAAGAACTGGAGCAAACTGTTCGAGATCGAACTGATTGCGCCGGACAAGAGCGCGAAGAAACCCTAACCATGCGCACAGCCGAGTCGAAAATCCTGACGCGCGAGCAACTGACGCAGCTCGCCCCTATGTGGCGTGAGGCGGGCAAGCAGGTGGTGCTAACCAACGGTTGCTTTGACCTGCTGCATGGGGGGCATCTACGCTACCTACAGGAGGCGCGACGGCTGGGCGACTTGCTGGTCGTGGGCGTCAACAGCGATGAATCGGTGCGTCAGTTGAAGGGCGACTCGCGCCCTATCCTGTCTGAAGCAGAACGGGCTGAACTTGTAGCAGGTCTGGAGTGCGTGGACTATGTGACCATCTTTCCTGAGCCGACCGCCATCGAGCTGGTCAAACTGGTGCAGCCAACCTACTACGCCAAAGGGGGCGACTATACAGAGCAGGATTTGCCCGAGTCCGAAGCGGTGATTGCGTATGGCGGCTTCGTGGTCATCCTGCCACTGCAACCCGAGCGTTCCACGAGCGCGATTGTGGAGCGGATACGGGGTGGGTGATTTGTGAAGTGCCTACCGCATCACCCGCGCGCCAAAGTGATTTTTCGCTCGTTGACCTCGCAAGTGGACAGGAAAGGTATACTTAGCGTCGGGCGTATTTCAACAGGATATGAGTACGGTTTGGGACGAAACGAGCGGCAAGTCGAGTTGGGAAGCCGATTGCTCTACCCTCGTTGCCCTCGGGGAGCAAAGCTATGCGACGACCCTTGATTGCAGGCAACTGGAAAATGCATTTAACGCCTTCGGAAGGCGCGGCGTTGGCGACGACACTGCGTCAGCGTATCGGCATGCGCTCCGATGTGGAAATTCTGCTTTGTCCCAGCTTCGTGGCGTTGCAGGCAGTGAGTGAGGTGATTCGGGGCAGTGAGATGAAACTGGGGGCGCAGAACGTTTTCTGGCGTGGCTCCGGCGCGTTTACGGGGCAGGTCTCGCCCCCGATGCTCTGCGCTGTGGGCTGTGAATACGTGATTCTGGGACACTCGGAGACGCGCGGAAGGTTCGGTGTGAACGACCCCGATTTGGATACGAGCGTCCTGCCCTACTTCAGCGAGACAGAGGCGACGCTGAACCGAAAGCTGTGCGCCATCCTGCCGCACGGGCTAAAGCCCATTCTGTGTGTGGGTGAGACACTTGCCGAGCGTGAGGCGGGACACACCGAGAGCATCATTCGAGCGCAAATGGAGGGAGCGTTGCAGGGGGTCGCGGGGGACGAACTCTACGACCTTGCGATTGCCTACGAGCCTGTGTGGGCAATCGGTACGGGGCGAGTCTGCGACGCGGATGAAGCGAACCGCGTGTGTGGTTTCATCCGCCAGACGCTGCGTGATTTGTACGACGATGAGCTGGCAGAGACGGTGCGCGTCCTCTACGGGGGCAGCGTGAAAGCGTCGAACGCACACACACTGCTGCACCAGCCTGAGATTGACGGTGCACTGGTGGGCGGCGCGAGCCTGAACGCTGAAGAGTTCGAGCAGATTAGCTACTGCGCGCCGAAGCGATAAAGCTACTGTTTCGGCTGGAGCAACGCGCGCCCCATAACAAGGTAGTCCGCGCCCCAGCGCAAGGCTTGCTCAGGCGTTGCTGTGCGTTTTTGATCGTCGACTTCGAACCCGGCAGGACGCACGCCGGGCGTGACAAGCAGCAATGGCGCGGGGAGCCGGCGCCTCAGAAGGCGTGCCTCCTGAGGCGAGGCGACAATTCCATCCAAACCTGCTTCGTAAGCCAGCTGTGCCAGCCGCAGCACTTGCGCTCGCGGTGTGCGCGGCACACCCACCGCGCGGAGCGCGCTCGCGTCCAGACTGGTCAGTACCGTCACGCCAATCAGCAGGGGTGGTTGGGCGAAGCTCTCTACCGCCGCACGCGCCGCACGGAGCATCTCGACCCCACCAGCGATATGCAGAGTCAACATCCAGACACCAAACTCTGCCGCCTGACGCACCGCCAGCGCGACCGTGTGGGGGATGTCGTGGAACTTGAGATCCAGAAACACGCGCTCCGCACCCGCCTCACGCAGGGTACGCATGATAGGCAGCCCGTGCCCCAGAACCAGCGCGCCGCCCACCTTGAACGCATGCACACGCTCACGGTACTGCTGAACCCAGTCACACGCTTGACCCAAGTTCGGTGTGTCGATCGCCAGGATCGTCCGGGAAAGAACCAAATCGGGAATCATCGGCTAACAGCGCGTATCGCTTTTTCTAACTCGGCTTCGAATCGCTTCTCAAAGCCAGGACCGTAGCCCACCTGTACGAATTGGATCTTGCCCTGCGCATCGATCAGCACGAAGTGGGGGATACCGCGCACGCGATACGCTGTAGCCACCACGCCGTCAGTATCCATTGGTACTGTGAAGGTGTAGTTGTTTTGTTGCAAAAAGTTGCGCACAATCTCCGCATCCTCTTTCAAGTTGACTGCCAGGATATGCGCGTCTTTGCCGTACTTCTCGGCGAGTTTCTGCGTGTGAGGCAGCGCACGTCGGCAGGGTCCACACCAGGTCGCCCAGAAGTCGATAAACACTGGCTTGCCGCGCAGTTTGCTCAGCGCAATTACTTTGCCTTCCAGTGTTTCCAGCCGAAAATCGGGGGCTTCCGTTCCAACTGGCAGCCCCTGTTGTTGCAGGAGCGCATGTGCGCCCACAGCGGTCAAAGCCGCAATCGCGATAATCATCAACCATCGTTTTCGCATAGTGTGTTCCTCCACTGGAAGTATACCATCAAAGGCATACTGTGTAGGGTGCTCGATAGGCGGGAATGATGAAAAACGTGGGAATGCCTGCGGTTAGAATCAAAAACGCCTTTGGCTTCCGGGGGTGGATTCGAACCACCACTACCAGATCCAAAGTCTGGCGTCCTGCCATTAGACGACCCGGCAACAGGAGTATTATACCTGATGACGCGGGAGGAATGGATGCGGCAGGATGAAAACAGTCTGGGTTGGACGGCAGCCTCTTGACCGCGCTGAGAAAGGCGACCACGCCACGCACGAGCCGAACCCAGGAGGCAACCGATGGTACGGCTTAGGC
>JAOAFW010000066.1 GCA_026416065.1 Fimbriimonadales bacterium | reverse complement strand
GGAGTGGGGTCTTTGCCGAACAGCACCGGGTCATATTCCAGCGCAGGCGCGTGTGGAGCAGACTGGGTGTTGCTGGCGACACGCTCCTCCTCCAACGGCAAACTGGGCTGGGCGGGCATGGCGAGATTATACCTGTTCTGGGTACAATACACGCGGTGAGTGCGATGACCAAGACCGATATCGATGTCGATGCGTTGTACGACGAGCAGATTGCGCCGCTGACTGTTCAGCAGAAGCTGCGCCTGATTGCCAAGATTGCGGAGGAGCTGGCTTCCTTGGCTTCGAGCGAGCCGTGTGAGGAGGCAGGGAGACGAAGCCTGCTTGAGCTTGAAGGCTTGGGAGCGGAAATCTGGAAAGGTATCGACGCCCAAGAATATGTCAATCAGCTCCGTGCAGAGTGGGATCACCGACCATGAGTTCGCTTGATGTTCACCTGCAAGGCGTCCGCGAGTTGGGATTCGACACTGCCCCATTCATCTACTTTGTAGAACAACATCCCCGATACGTAGATGTTGTGCGCGAGATTATTCGGCGGATTGATGAGGGACAGATACGCGGCTACACATCGGTAGTCGCTCTAACAGAGGTGCTGACTCTACCAATACGCTTGCGAAGATCAGACTTAGAGAACGAGTATCGCAACTTTTTGCTGGGGTCAAGGTATTTTAGGGTTATCCCTATCACAGTAGATGTAGCCGAGACAGCCGCCGACCTCCGAGCGCGTTATAACTTGCGCACGCCCGACGCCCTGCAGCTGGCGGCGGCGATACGGCGCGGGTGCGACGCTTTCCTCACCAACGACGCGAACCTGCAACGGGTAAGCGAGCTGCGCGTACTGACCCTGAATCTGCTCACCAACAATGCCTCGTGACTGCCCCTCGTGAGCCACTGAACACGGTATACTTTGCCCATCATGGCATGGCTCTTTCTGTTGATTGCCGGATTAATGGAGATTGTCTGGGCGACGGCGTTGAAGTTCTCGAACGGCTTCACGCGCCTTGCCCCCACAGTAATCGCGCTCTCGACCGCCTGGGCGAGTTTCTGGTTCCTCTCGCTGGCGATTCGCAAGATTCCGATGGGCACAGCATACGCCATCTGGGTGGGCGTCGGCGCGGTGGGCGTGGCGATTGTGGGGATGGTCTGGTTCAAAGAGTCGCGCGATTTCTGGAGGCTGTTTTTTATCGGGCTGATTGTGCTGGGGGTGATAGGCTTGAAGCTGGTCTCACGCGATGAGGGACTCTGAGGGGCAGAAAGCGGGCTACAGTTGGGCGCGGGCGTCCGCGCTGATGATGACGGCGATTTTCGCCAGTCGTCTCTTGGGCATGCTGCGCGACACAGTGATTGCGTTCCGCTTCGGTCAGAACGAACTCACCGACGCCTACCGTGCAGCGTTCCAGCTGCCCGATTTGCTCTTTTTTATGGTGGCGGGGGGCGCGCTCTCCTCGTCGTTGATGCCCGTGTTTTCAGGCTATTGGGAGCAAGGACGCAAGGGGGAGGCTTGGCGAGTATTCTCTATTGTGGCAACGGTGATGGTAGGTATCACAACCGCGCTGGTGCTACTGCTGGAACTGATGGCGCCGATTGCCGTTGCACTGATGTTTCCCGGTTTCGACGCCGACCGTCTCGCGCTCACCACACAGCTCACGCGCGTCGTGCTGCCTGCGCAGATTTGCTTCCTGCTGGGCGGGCTGATGATGGCGACGCTGTACGCCCGCAAGCACTTCCTCGCGCCTGCGCTGGGACCGAACATCTATAACATCGGCATCATCTTCGGGGGGCTGGTGCTGGCGTTGTGGCTGGGCGTGGCGGGGCTGGCGTGGGGCGCACTGCTGGGCGCGTTTATCGGTAGTGTGTTGCTGCCGCTGTTCGTGATGCGCCGACTGGGCAGTGCGTTTCGGCTGGAGTTCAACCTGAAACACGAGGGCGCGCGCGAGGTGTTCCGCCTGATGTTGCCCGTGATGTTCGGGCTGTCGTTGCCCGGAATCTATATGCTGATTCTGCGCGTGTTCGCCTCGTGGTTGCCTCCTGGCGCAATTTCTGCTTTGGATAACGCCAATCGTCAGATGCAAGCGCCGCTGGGCATTGTGGGACAGGGGATTGCGCTGGCGATTTTCCCTGCGCTCACCTCGCTGGCGGCGCGTGGCGAGTGGGGCGCGCTGCGCCTCACGTTGCGACAGGGCTTGAGACTCGTGTGGTTCCTCACCGCGCCTGCGACAGTGTTGCTGATGGTGTTGGCGGAGAACATCAGCCGTGTGCTGCTGCAATACGGCAAGTTCACCCCGACGGACACGCAGCTGGTAGCCAGCGCACTGCAGGCTTTCGCGCTGGGGTTGTTCGCATGGTCGGGGCAGGCGTTGATTGCGCGGGGCTTCTTCGCGCTGCGCGACTCGCTCACGCCCGTGCTGATTGGCTCCGCTGTGACGGTGCTGTTCGTGCCGCTATGCGTGTTGCTCACGCGCGTGCTGGGCTGGGGACATGTGGGCTTGGCATTAGCGACCTCCATCGCGGCGACGGCGCAGATGGTGTGGATGTTCCAAATCCTGAACCGCCGTATGCCACCCGCCGAGTCCGCCGAGCCCGCCCCGCTAATGGGCTTTCTGCTGCGCAGCGGGCTGGCGACGCTGCTGATGGGCGCGCTGGCTTATGGACTGCACGCGGCTCTGCACAGGCTGATGCCCGATTTTCAGGTGAACCTGAGATCGCTGCTGATTGGCGCCATGGTCGCCACTATGGGAATGGGCTTCTACCTGATACTTTGCCAGCGATTAGGAATACGCGAGGTTGCGTATGTCCAGCGCGTTTTTAGAAGAAGAGGGTGATAATTACCCGCCCTGTGGGGATTATTCGGCAGGAACTTCTCCCATAGCATCGAATACAAAACCTATGCGCATTCTGACCAACCCGGTAGCGTTTCTAACGAGCGTTTTCGCACTCTTAGCTGGTGCAGCGATTGCGCTGCAACAAATGAACTTGCTTAGTGATCAGGAGATCAAGGACGGCTGGAAACTGCTGTTCGATGGCGAGAGCTTGAAGGGCTGGACCGTCGCGGGCGCAGAGGGCTCGTGGGTCGTAGAAGAGGGAACTCTGCACTGTACGGGCAAAGGTGGAGGCGGAATGATTTATGCCGACGGTGTATATAGGAACTTCGAGCTAAAACTGGACTTCAAGGTCTCACCTCGAGGCAACAGTGGTGTGTTCCTGCGTACCTGGGACAAGAACGACCCGGTAAACACTGGCATCGAGGTGCAGGTACTGGACAGCTACGGCAAGGAACAGCCGAGCAAACATGACTGTGGCGCAATCTATGACATCCAGGCTCCCCGTAAGAATGCTGTCAAACCCGCAGGTGAGTGGAACACCTACCACATCATCGTTCGAGAGAACCTGATCGTGGTTTATCTGAACGGTGAGAAGGTGAATGAAGTGGACCTGAGCCGCTGGACGGAAGCGGGACGTAACCCCGATGGCGCGCCCAACAAGTTCAAATACGCTTACAACACCATGACCCGCCCCGGCTACATTGCGCTGCAGAACCACGGAAACCCAATATGGTACCGCAACATCAAGGTCAAGCCGCTGGAGTGAACGCTGGGGCGTCGGCGTCTGCTCCTATGCCCTCGTCTCCAAACTACGCCGAGCGTCGGGCAAAGCTGCGCCAAGCCGTCTTTGAGACTAAGAAGCCACCCGGCGCACTGTTGATCACCAGCATGGCGAACCTGTATTACCTTACGGGGTTCACCGGGTCATTTGGCGCCCTGCTTCTTACGCCCAACGCGGAGCGATTCCTCACCGGGGGAATTTACGCAACGCAAGCGCAGTACGAAGTGCCTGATATCCAGCTTGTGCTGAACCCGACACTGAAGGAATTCAACGAGACCCTCGCCGCAACAGCGGCAGAGTTAGGCGTGAGCGTGCTGGGTGTGGAGAGCAGCACCTCCGTTGCAGGGCTGAAAGCCTTACGCAAAGCTGCGCATAAAGCAGGCATACGGGTCGAGCCTGTGGGGATGCCGGTCGACAAACTGCGCCGGGTCAAAGACGGTTTTGAGATCGCTCGCCTGCGCGCCGCCGCTGCACTTGCCGACGTCACGTTTGAGCATATCCAACGCCTGTTCCAGCCTGAAGTCGCTGAGTGGGACATCGCGATGGAAATCGACTTTTACATCCGTCGTCAAGAGGCATACCCCGCGTTCGACACGATTGTCGTCTCAGGTGAGCGTACCGCTTTGCCTCACGGCAAGCCTACAGAGCGACGCCTGCAGAAAGGTGATTTCGTTACACTGGACTTCGGCGCGAAACTGAACGGCTACTGCTCCGACCTCACGCGCACCGTCGTGATCGGCAAAGCCAGTACTGAACAGCGCAAACTCTACTATGCTGTGCTGGAAGCACTACAGCGCAGCATCGATGCCATCAGACCTGGCAAGCGTGGCAAGCAAATCGACGCGCTCGCCCGCAAAGTGTTGGACAGGCACGGCTTGGCAGAGTACTTTGGACACGGCTTGGGACACTCGCTGGGGATACTGGTGCACGATGGCTCGGGGCTATCTTTCCGTGACAAGCAACCACTGGAAGCAGGAATGGTGCTGACCGTCGAGCCGGGCGTCTATGTTCCTGACTTCGGCGGTGTGCGCATCGAGCAGGATGTGCTGGTGACGGAATCGGGCTGCGAACCCCTCACCCACGCCCCTGTGGATCTGTTGGAGTGTGAGTGGTAGACCTCCCCCTATTCTTCCAGCGCCTCGCCTGCCCCGCGCGGGATGCGAATCGACTCCACAATCTCCTGAATGTGCGCCGGGGGCGGGGGCGTCAGGCGCGAGACGAGGATCGCTGTAATCAGGTTCAAGAACATGCCCACCACGCCGATGCCCTCTGCGCTGATTCCGAAGAAGTCTTTCAGGTATGGCTCGGGCACACCGAACAGTTGCGGAGCGCGCATCAACGCAATCATCACGGTCGTGAAGCCTAAGCCCACAATCATCCCAACGATTGCGCCATATGCATTCATCCGTCGGTCAAAAATGCCCAGTAGGATCGCAGGGAACAGCCCCGATGCCGCCAAACCGAACGCGAACGCCACTACCTGCGCCACGAAGCCGGGGGGGTTAATCCCCAAATACGCCGCTGCAAACAGCGCGGGCAACATCGCCAGTCGCCCGACCAGCAGGCGCAGGCGTTCGGGGGCGCGTGGATTGAACACGCGATAATACAGATCGTGCGCCACCGCGCTGGACATCGCAATCAGCAGTCCCGACGCTGTTGACAAAGCCGCCGCTAAGCCACCCGCCGCCAGCAAAGCAATCACAAATGGCGCAAGGCGCGCGACTTCAGGCGTGGACAGCACGATGATGTCGTTGTCCAGATGCAGCTCGTTGGCGTTGGACATGTCGGGCGCGTTGAAGTCAGGCTTGCCGCCTTTCTCTTTGAACGCCTTGCCCTTCGCGATTTGTACGTTGCCGTCACCGTTCTTGTCCACAATCTTCAGCAGTCCCGTCTGCTCCCACTTGGCGACCCAGTCGATTTGACGCACTTCGGCGACGGGCTTGCTGTGCAGCGTGCTAATCAAGTTATAGCGGGCGAACATTGCCAGCGCAGGCGCAGTGGTATATAGCAAGCCGATGAACAGCAACGCCCAAAACGCCGAGTAGCGCGCCGAGCGCACATCGGGCGTAGTGTAGAACCGAATAATCACATGGGGCAGTCCTGCCGTGCCAATCATCAGTGCGCCTGTAATCGCCAGCACATCGAGCATTGACTTGCTCTGAAACGGGGCGGTGTATTCGCCGAAGCCCAAATCGGCCTGAATCTGATTCAAGCGCTCGCTGATGTCGCTGAAAGTAAACGCAAGTTGGGGGAGGGGATTGCCCGTGAGCATGT
Organism: Fimbriimonadales bacterium; assembly: GCA_026416065.1. Lineage (GTDB taxonomy): Bacteria > Armatimonadota > Fimbriimonadia > Fimbriimonadales > GBS-DC > GBS-DC. Next base: position 2,025 of record JAOAFW010000066.1, on the reverse strand, counting down.
ACGCCAGCGCAACGCCGGGAATCAGATAGGCAATAATCAAGATGGTGTACTGGGCGGCTTGCGTCCACGTGACGCCCTTCATCCCGCCCAGAATCGCAAAGAACGCCGTGACTGCCACGCCGAGCAGCACGCCCTGCGCGATGTCAATCGCCAAAAATCGGCTGAACACGATGCCCACGCCGCGCATCTGGCCCGCCACATAGATCAGAGAGATGAAAATCGTCGCCAGCGCGGCTAAGGTGCGCGCTGTATTGGATGCATAGCGGTCGCCCACGAAGTCGGGCACGGTGAACTTGCGATACTTGCGCAGGTACGGAGCAAGCAGCAGTGCGAGCAGCACATAGCCGCCTGTCCAGCCCATCAGGTAAATCGCACCGTCGTATCCCAACGTGGCAATCAGCCCCGCCATCGAAATAAAGCTCGCCGCGCTCATCCAGTCGGCGGCGGTGGCTGCACCGTTGGCAACCGGCGGTACGCCGCGCCCCGCCACATAGAACCCTTTCGTATCCCGCACCCGCGAAGCGTAGCCGATGTAGATATACAGCGCGAAGCTTAGCCCAACAATTAGATATGTCCATAACTCAACCGTCATAACCTGCGCCTCTCTTCATACCTGAACGATTGTCAACCCATCCACTGACGTGAAGTGCGCATCGTTGGTCGCGAGTGGAATCTGATGCTCTACACAAACCGCCGCAATCCATAGGTCGTTTTCAGGAATCGGACGTCCCTTCTGTCTAAGCTGATACCGGATCTCAGCGTAACAAACCGCAGTTCGCTCAGAAATCTCCAAAATCTCGCATAGTGTCGTTAGGAGCCTTAACTTTTCCAGATTCTCTTCTCTTCGCGCTGATTTCAGAGCGCCAAAATGGAGTTCGCCGACAACAGGCACAGGCAGGCAGACGGTTGTATAACCCTGCAGGAGCCGATTAGCGCGCGGCTCGCCATTCAGAACATCAATCGCTATGTTTGTATCCAGCGCGATTTTACTTCCACTCATCTTCCGTGACCTGCTCGAACTCCTCCTCGATGATTCTCTTCATCTCCGCTGCATCCTCATCCGATAGCACGCCGACGCACTCTGAGAGCGGATGCGAAGGCGTCTCCTCAATAGTCACACGCAGCCGCGTATGCTCCGCCAATCCCTTCAGTGGCTTGAGCGGACGGATGACTCCATTTTCGTAAACCGCGTCGATGACTCTCGCTGCCATAGGCTCCTCCAGGGCGAGTATACCAGAGGTGGATTAATCTTCATGCACATCATATTGCTTGTCCAGCGCGTCCATGCGCCGCGCGTAGACCCAGATAAGCAAAATGAACACATAGATACTGCCCTGCTGCGCGAACCAGAAGCCCAGCGGCGCGTCGCCTAAACGAAACTGGTTCAGCCACGGCGCCAGCAGGATACTCGCGCCATACGCCACCAGAAACCACACAGCGAGCAGTGTCGCGATTAACTGCACATTCGCTTGCCAGTAGGCGCGGAGCGGCGTTTCGGGTTTCATAAGCCTCGATTTTTCTGTTCGGAGCGCGGATTTCCTGCTTCGCGCGTTTCGGGGTACTCTTTATGCCGTGCGTGAGGAGCTGGTCTGGCTGGACGAGGAGGCGGCGCGCCAGACGAACCCGCTGCAGGCGACGCTGGAGTTCGTGGGCGCGCTGGGGCTGTTGCTGTTCGCCAGCGGACGCGCGCTGATACAGGGACGCATCGAACTGCGCGAGACGATTCACCAGATGGCGTTCATCGGCGCGGCGTCCGCGCCGATTGTCGCGCTCACCAGCGCGTTCACAGGCGCGGTGGTGACGCTCTATTCGGCGTCGCTGATGGTGGATGTCGGGGGCGGAGGTTTCGTGGGCGGCGCGATTGCACTCGCGATGACGCGCGAGCTCGCGCCCATCCTCACGGGGATTATGGTGACGGCGCGATGCGGCTCGGCAATCGCGGCGCAACTCGGCACGATGAAAATCACCGAGCAGATCGACGCCCTGCGCGCCCTCGCAGTCAGCCCCATCCAGTATCTGGTTATC
>JAOAFW010000027.1 GCA_026416065.1 Fimbriimonadales bacterium | reverse complement strand
CCATATGACTCGCCAGTCCGACAACCATTTCACCGTTCGCGGATACGCCGTAAGCCCGGCTCCTTTCACCCCCCAGCGTACCCAGCCAGCGTAAACTCTGCGCGTTCAACGGTTCCATCGCGCCCAGCAACAACCCCAGCGCGAGTCCAACAACCAACAGATGAGCGCGTCCCATCATGCGCGCTCCGAATGCCCAACTCCTGCTCATGCCTCGCATAGTTACCTCCTGTTTCGTGAAAGCCATCGATGGCGAATCTGAGGGGAATGGTCTGTGAGGAGCGCAAAGAGTGGGCGCGCACGCCGACGCTCTGAACTCGTCGCGACGATTACCCAAAGAGTCTTGATGATGCTACACTATTATACATCATTCTTCCGAGAATTACAAAATTGGGATTTCTCATTTCGCTTGGAATGACCGCAGTGGTCATTCCAAGCGAAGCAAGAGCAATCCCTACTGGGGCTGTATCTTGGAGTTCTCCAACTGTTCTATGCGCTTTTCCAGTTCCGCTATCCGAAGCTGTTGGCGCTTGACCAGTTCGTTGAGATAGAGAATCATCTTCTCATAGTTCACGCCATCAGGACGCCCTTCCAGATCATACTCCACCAAGCGGGTGAGTCCCAGGTCGTGAACCTCCTCCGCGATGTAGCCAATCTCCCAGCGGTCAGGCTCGCCGCCGATGCGGGTGTAGGTCTTCGGCTCCAAGTGCAGGATCTTGAGAAAGTCATCTTCCAACGGGGCAATGTTCTCTTTGTAGCGACGGCTGGAAGTATCCCATCCGACCTCGCCCGTGCTCTGGTTCCATTGCATATTACGGAAGTCGCCGATATTTCGGATGCCGTAAGCACCGATCCGTCCATCGTCTAAGACTTGAAGAATATTCCTGCCGTCCGCTCGCTCAACGTTCAACGCGATCTCATACCCTGCATTGGTAATGTTGAAGTTTACATTGGAATAACTTAGGCGGTGCCCAACACGACCGTCGGAGGTAATGATGAAATCGGTTATACCTGCAGGGTCGTCATCACCCGCCAGCTTCAGGTCATTGGCGCCGACCACACGATCCAGCCCGAAGATATTGGCGTCGTCCCGAAGCCGCAAGTTGCCCATGACGTGCAGTTTTTCCGCTGGGGTTGCCGTACCAATGCCGACATTGCCGCCCGCAGCGATGAACAAACGCGCATCAGCCACACCACTTTCCGCGACGTTCAATCCGCCATTGAAGTGGTTGAGATGCCACCGATGCGCGCCGGTAGAGTCCTTGAACTGCAACCATTGGGACGAAGCTCCCGTGCCCTGAATGGTGAGCGGGCGGTTCGGGCTGCTCGTGCCGATGCCGACGTTGCCTGCGCTGTAGAAGATGTTACTCCCTGAAGCCTGCCAGAACGCATCGCGCAGGTCTGCCGACGGCGCCCATGAGGAGCCGTTCCACTTCAGTACATCGCCGCTATTAGGCGCAGTGTTCGCCACCGACCGCCCTTGCAGCCGCGCGACGGTCGGGTTCGGATAGCTCCCGCTCAGGTCGCCGCCCGAGGCGCCTATCGGGTTCGCTGCCACTGCGGTACTCGCGTGGATAGCGTAAGGAGTCGGGTTGATTTTGATACGGGGCGAAAGGGTCGTTGCGCCGACTTGGATTTCAAGCCAGCGATTGGAGCCATCCCACACGCTGCCGAAGTTCAGCTCGCGAGTAAATAGCCCGTTGGATACCGAGACACTTACGGGTCCGACGGTCGCCAGCGCGGCGCCGCCAGTGGCGTCGCTAAAGAGGCGAAAAGTCATCGAGTAGTTGCCGTTCGCAGGGTTGCCCCCATCCTTCAGAAAGCCCTGATAGGTGAACGGCTGCGCATACGCTACGCTTGCCATTAGCGAGGCAAGCAATCCGAACAACAGATGTTTGATTGACATGATGGTTCCTCCTGTTTACTAACATCCACTGCCGAAGTTGAACAGCACCTGCAGCAAGTCGGCGTCGTCCACCATCCCATCGGCGTTCGTATCGGCGTCGGGATTGTCCGTACCGAAGTTGAAGAGCACAAGGAGCAGGTCCGCATCGTCCACGCAGCCGTTCAGATTGGCGTCGCCTGCAATTCGCACGACCAGATAGGCGGTCGTTGGCTCCACCAGGTCGCCTGGGTTGCCGCTGGCTTTATACAGGAACGGGAACACGCCGCCGCCTGCAGGCGTGTAAGTCCGCGCCTGCAAGTCGCCGCTCGAAAGCGCCCCCTGTGCAGGCGCGGAGAGAACGGTGTAGCGCAGTGTATTGGGCGCGTTTGCATAGCTGTAGCCGCCCAGCAGGAAGTTGCGCGGGACGCCCGCCTGAACCTGAATCGTGTCCACGGGCGCGCCCGACGCAAGTCGCGCCCAGTCGCCTGAGAGGGTTCCGTTCTGGTCGCCGCCCGCGCTGTCCGTGACGGTAGTGGAGGTTCGCCCTTCATCGAGCCGATAATAGGCGATGAGTCCCGACTCGTTCCCTTCGAAAATAGACTGGGCGTCGCGGATGAGTTCGGTGCGGCTCCGCGCCCGGTTCCAGACTCGCACCTCGTCTATCAGCCCACTGAAGTAGCCGCCGACGGGGCTGTTGTAATAGCCGATGCTAAAGGGTATGGTGGTGGTCGTCGCGCCGGGCGTCCCGTTCCATGCGCGGCTCGCCCGCAGCTCGCCGTCCACATAGAGGCGTCCGCCCCAAGCGTCCACCACGAAGGCGATATGATGCCACCTGCCGTCGGCGATGAAGCCCGCGTTCAAGCCGTCGTCGCCGCCCCAAACGCTCCCGCTACTCCCGAAGTACCACGCTCGCAGCTCGCCGTTGAGCAGGAACATCTGATAACCGTTCAGCGAGCCAGAGGAGTACTTATTAAGCAGTCCCTGCTGCCCTGTGGTCTGCGAGGTCTTGACCCACGCTTCCAGTGTGAGCGGGTAGGCGTTCAACGCAGGCGCGTGCGGCACTTCCGCTCTTGCGTTCGTTCCCCTGAGATAGAGCATCCCACTTGCCAGCGTGCTTACGGGCTGATCGACGATATGCACCTCCATCGTCGCTTCATCGCTGAGGTCGACGCCGTCGCTGGCGTTGAAGTGGAGATAGTCTGATCCACTGCGCACGAGGGGCAGATAAGTTCGTTGTGCGCTCAAGCCGCCCATGACCGCTCCGTAGGTCGGGCGATCCTGAGACAAGAGCGTAAAGCTGAGCGGGTCGGTGTTTGGGTCGAAGCCGTTGAGGGTGAATCCCCGCTCACGCAGCCCGAGAACATTCACTCGGTTAATCGGCGCGGTGGAGGCGAGCCATTGAGGTTCGTTAAGTAGTGTGGCGTGCGCCGCGTTGATAGCGGAGTCGTTCAGGAGAGCGCCGACGCCCTCATCCATGCGATAGTAAGTAATTAGCCTGTACTCATCGCCGCGCAGGCTGGCGTTCATGTCGCGCTGAATCTCGGCTTGGGAGCGCGCGCGGTTCCAGAGGCGTATCTCATCGAAGCGAGCGTTGGCGTAGGCGTCCTGTGTCCAGTTGCTGCGCCCGATGTAGTTGCGCGTGCGCACGATATTGCGGGGGATGGGAAGCGTCCCGCTGGCGACCTGCGCCCCGTTCACATAGAGGCGGGCAGTGGTTCCCTGAAGGGTCGCGGCGAGGTGCACCCACTGATTAAGCGGGATGGCGCTGGACGAAGTGATTCCTGCCCCTGCGCCGCCGCTGTAGACCCAGAACGAGGGGCGTCCTGTGGTACCGTCGCTCAGGACAAGCAGCACCGTATCACTGTTCGCGCCGTCGCCGAAGTCCACAAGACGCGCCCAGGAATGGTGGCTGCGCACATAGACCCAGCCCTCAATCGTGAGATCGCCGTTGAAGTAGACGCCGTTGGGCGCCTGCGCATAGTCGTTCACCCCGTCGAGGTCGATGGCTGCGCCTGCCAGCCCGGCGACGGGGCGCGTGTTGTTGATGATGAGCGTATTCGACGCGCTGGACGGTTCAAAGAGGCTGTCGCCCGCGAACTGCGCCGTGAGCGGTTTTGCCCCTGCCCGCTGGCGAGGGATGGCGTAGTTG
>JAOAFW010000434.1 GCA_026416065.1 Fimbriimonadales bacterium | reverse complement strand
AGATGTGTATAAGAGACAGGAGTGTACCCGCTCAAGGTATACTGCTTTTCTATGGCGCGACCGCTGGGCTACTGGATGCTGGTGTTGCACACGCATATCCCGTATGTGCTGTCGCACGGCAAGGCGCCGCATGGAACTGACTGGCTCAGCGAGAGCCTTGTGGAGTGCTACCTGCCCCTTTATGCGCTCACAGACCGCCTCCAGAAGCAGGGCATCCCGGCGCGCTATACCATCAGCTTCACACCGATTTTACAGGAGCAGCTCGCCGACCCCGATTTTCAGACGGAAGCCCGCGCCTATATGGACGCCAAGATCGACGCAGCGCAGGCGGATATGCAGTCGTTCACGCAGCACGGCGCGCGCTGGATGGCGGGGCTGGCGTACCTGTGGCAAGCGTATTTTGAAGCGCAGCGGGCGATTTATGAGGGGCTGGACGGCGATATTTTAGGGGCATTCCGTCGGTTTCAGGACGCAGGTCTGATCGAAATCGCCACCAGCGCGGCGACGCACGGCTATCTGCCGCTGATTGGGCGCGACGAGTGTGTGCGGGCGCAGGTGCAACTCGGCGTGCAGACCTATCAGAAGCATTTCGGGCGCGCCCCGCGCGGATTCTGGTTGCCCGAATGCGCCTATCGCCCCGCTTACCGATGGCTACCTCCCGTAGCACATGAGGTGCTGCCCGCCGCCGAGCGCGCCGGCGTCGAGCAGTTTCTCAGCGAGGCAGGAGTCGGCTACTTCTTCGTGGATACCCATATGCTACGCGGTGGTACGCCCCTTGGAACCTACTGGGATCGCTTCCCTGCGCTGCGCCAGCTCTACGAGCAGTTCGCCGCGCACTATCGCCCCGAGCAGACCGAGCGCACGCCCTACCGCGCCTATCGCGTGCCCGCGCCTGAGCCGCTTGCTGTGTTCGCTCGCGATCCCGCCAGCACCGTGCAGGTCTGGAGCGGCGAGCATGGCTACCCTGGCGATGCCCGGTATCTGGAGTTCCATAAAATGCACTACCCCGGACGCCTGCGCTACTGGCGCGTGAGCGAGAATAAAGCCGACCTCGGCACGAAACAGCCCTACGCACACTACGACGCTTTTGAAGCCGCGCAGGCGCACGCCGAACACTTCGTGAACCTGCTCAAGCAGACCCTCTGGGCGCACTATCAGGCGACGGGCACGCCCGGCGTAATGGTCTCGATGTACGACACGGAGCTGTTCGGGCACTGGTGGCACGAGGGTCCCGAGTGGCTCTACCTCGTCATCCGTCGCCTCGCCGCCGATCCCGACATCGAAATGCTCACTGGCTCCGAATATCTGGAGCGGTTCCCACCCGAAGAGGTGGTATTCCTGCCTGAAGGCTCGTGGGGGGAGGGCGGCTCGCATTATATCTGGCTCAACGAGGACACGCTGTGGGTGTGGGACGCGCTCTATCGGGCGGAGACACGGTTCATGAGCTTGTTGCAACGTTATCGCGAGTGCGCCGAACTCATGCCCTACTTGCAGCAACTCGCGCGCGAACTGTTGCTGGCGCAATCGTCTGACTGGACATTCCTCATCACCACCGGCTCCGCGCGCGATTACGCCGAGGCGCGCGTGCAAGACCATTTGCGACGATTCGAGGGGATAGCGACGCTCGCCGAGACGCTTGCTACGGGCGCCGATGCTCCGCCGGATCTGAAGGCACTTTATCAAGAGAGCCGACAGCGCGACGCCGTGTTCGAGGATTTGCCGCTGGACGGATGGGCATAAGCACGCCTTTCACTCCCCTAAAGGCGCGCTGGCGTAAGCGTCCAGGTCATAATCAGCGCGCTCGCCTGCCTTCAATCGGAAGTAGCCTGCCAGCGCAATCATCGCGGCGTTGTCAGTGCAATACTTTGGGGGAGGGATCTTGAGATTCAGCCTCATGTTGTGGCAGGCAGCACGCATCTGCGTCTGCAACCCCGAGTTCGCCGCCACGCCCCCCACTACCGTCAGGGTATCTACCCCATACGCATGGGCGGCGGCTATCGCCTTCTCTACCAACACGTCCAGCACCGCCTGCTGAAACGATGCGCAGAGGTCGTTCAGCGTCGCCTCGTCCAGTGCGCCCTGCCCCTGCAAGCGTTCCACCTCGCGCCGCACGGCGGTCTTCAACCCGCTGAAGCTGAAGTTCCATCCCTCCACGCGCGCACGGGGAAACGCGAATGCGTGGGGGTCGCCCTGTTTCGCGCGTCGGTCGATCTCGGGACCGCCGGGATAGCCCAGATGGAGTAGTCGCGCGGTTTTGTCGAACGCTTCGCCCGCAGCGTCGTCCAGGGTGTGCCCCAGCAAGGTGTAATCGCCGTGTCCGCGCGCGAGAACCAGCTCCGTATGTCCTCCCGAGACAATTAGCGCCAGGTGTGGGAACGGGATGTCGGCATTAGGTTCGGTTAGAAACGCGGAGTAAAGGTGCCCTTCCAGATGGTTGACACCCACCATCGGTATCCGCAGGGCGAAGGCGAGCGCTTTGGCAGCAGCTAACCCCACCACCAGTGCGCCTACCAGTCCCGGGCGGTTCGTGACAGCAACGCCGTCAATTTGGTGCAACGCGATGCCCGCCTCGTCCAACGCCTGTTGTAGTAGTGGGCTGAGACGCTCTACATGCTGGCGTGCGGCGGCTTCGGGCACAACGCCGCCCCACTGCGCATGCAAATCCGCCTGCGAAGCGACCACGCTGGAACACACCGAACGCCCTTCCAGCACCGCAACCGAAGTCTCATCGCAGCTGGTCTCGATACCAAGAATGTAGCGCACACCAGGATTATACTGCCTCACGTCGTTGTGAGTTTAGCTGCTCCATGCGTTTCAGTAGCCATGTGCTACTGCGCGCCAAAGAGTCGGAGGCACTGGTCGGTTGAATTGGCTTAGGCGTGCGCCCCATCGCCAGGTCACGCATGAAGACTTCCACTGTGCGCAGGCGTTGCTCCTGATACATCAACCGCTGGTAAATCGTTTCCCAGTCCGTTCCATGCAGACAAGCGGGGAATGCTTCTGGCTGCGTCGATACACGCCGCAGCCAACGCAGCGGAAATACCCAGCGCCGCCACGCTATCCATCCGAGCAGACCGAAGCTGACACAAATCATCACCAAATAGCCAGCCAAAGTGTACAGGCTCGACCGTATCATGTTCTCCTGGTGCACCTGATAGAGGCTCTTGAAATCTCGTACCGCGTTGTCTAAAGTATCCTGTCCACGAAAGGTAAATGTGCGTAGGGTCGACAGGTTTATACTTCCACGCGACTCTGCTTCAAGATATTCAATCAGACGGGAGCGTATCTCTGCCCATTCACGCTCGATGCGAATGAGCGATTGCTTCAACGAAGGGTCGTTGGTACGAGCAAGTGATGCGAGAATATCCCCTGTTGCTGCGTCTGCTTTCCGATAACCTCGTTTTAGATCAGACCACAGAACTTCAGGTTCGTATCCGACAAAGCGTGCTTTACGCGAGTCAGCGTGTACCAGCCCTAAAAGGGAACGCTCCATTTCTACCAAGGCGCTCTCCAGCTGGTTCAAGTACCGATGGGTGAAAGAATAATGTTCAAGCGTCTGCTGGATACGGCTCAGCGAGTGCCAGAAGCCCCAGATACTCGTCACCGCCAGAGTCAACGCAAATGCCCATATGGCAGGGTCGATTGCACGCAGTAGCCGATGAGACTTCACACAAGCGTTATTCCATATCGAACGGGGTTTTTGACCGCCCCTTCTGAGGCGTTCTTGAGCCGTCATCCTTTGCCCTCAAAACCGATCAGCCCGCGGACACTTGAGACCACGGTTATACCAATCGTCAAAGCAAACGCCGTGAGTCCGTCGGCGGGGACGCCGACGCTACGCACTGCCCCGTGTAGCATTGGCGTCCCCGCCGAAGACTGCGCCACTTGGAACCTCAATTGGTAATAATACAGCCTTTCCACCTCGTAAAAGGGCGCATCGCGCGAGAGTGGGCATATACAAAAGGTAGAGCACAGGAGGTATAGACGCCTCTACAAAGAGATGGAGCCGGCGGCCGGATTCGAACCGGCGACCTTCCACTTACAAGGCGGTTGCTCTGCCACTGAGCTACGCCGGCTCGCCACACTTAATATACCCCATCAGCGAGTAAAATTCATCCCATGACCCGAACGCTCTACTACGGCGATAACCTGGAAGTGCTACGCAAACGCCTCCCCGATGAAAGCGTAGACCTCATCTACCTGGACCCGCCGTTCAACAGCAACCGCGACTACAACCTGCTCTTCCGCGAGGCGTCGGGCGAACCCGCGCAAGCCCAAATCAAAGCCTTCACCGATACCTGGCAGTGGAGCGAACACGCCTACCAGACCTTCCTGCTGGAATGCCCGCGCCAAGCCCTCTCGCGCCTCATAGAAGGCTTCGTGGACACCCTCGGCAGGAACGACCTCACCGCCTACCTCGTGATGATGGCGCCGCGGCTGATAGAACTCCACCGCGTGCTGAAACCCACAGGCAGTCTGTACCTCCACTGCGACCCGACGGCGAGCCACTACCTGAAAGTGATGCTGGATGTGATTTTCGGCGCGAGGAACTTTCGGAATGAGATTGTGTGGAAGCGTACCAGCGCACACAGTGGGGCGAAACGCTGGGGCGATGTTCACGACACACTTCTGTATTACACGAAAAGCGAGAAGTATACTTGGAACCAGATATATCAACAGCATGAAGAAAAGCATGTGCAAAGTAAGTATACCTTCAGTGATGAGCGTGGACGATACATGCCTGCAGACTTGACTGGTGCAGGCATTACGCGAGGTGACTCTGGCAAGCCGTGGCGAGACTATGACCCTGCTTCTATCGGACGCCACTGGGCAGTTCCTAAAAGAGTGGTGGAGGAACTTGTAGGTGAAGAAAAAGCCGTCAAGTTATCAGTTCAAGAAAAGTTAGATCTGCTGGATGCGGCAGGTTATATTCACTGGCCGTCGCAAGGGAAAGGCTTTCCGCGCTTCAAAAGGTATCTAACCGAAGGAACCCCCATACAGGATATGCTGACCGATATTCCTCCTATAAATTCCCAAGCTAAAGAACGCCTCGGCTACCCGACCCAGAAACCCCTCGCCCTGCTCGAGCGTATTATTCAAGCCTCCAGCAACGAGGGCGATGTGGTGCTGGATCCCTTCTGCGGATGCGGCACCGCCATCGTCGCCGCCGAGAAACTGCGTAGGCAGTGGATTGGTATAGACCTGTCTCTTATACACATCT
>JAOAFW010000415.1 GCA_026416065.1 Fimbriimonadales bacterium | reverse complement strand
GCCTATGCCCGACGCGACGCGATTGTCGAACTCGCCCGCGAGGAAGCGCGGCGCAACCCCGACAGCCTGCTCAACGCCCTCACTGAGGGCGACCCCGCCAAAATCACGCCCGCGCTGGTGAGCCAGGCAGCCGAGCAGGGCGACCTAACTGCCATCGCTATCTGGCAGGAGATGGGCGTGTATCTGGGCGTCGCTGTGGCAAATCTCATCAACATTTTCAACCCTGAAATCGTGGCAATTGGCGGGCAGATTGCCAAAGCGGGCGCACCGCTGTTCGAATCGATCCACAAAACCGTTCGCGACTACGCACTGCCGACCCTGCTGCAGGACTGCCGGATTGTGCCCGCTGAGCGACTGGAAGACGCGGGCATCCTCGGCGGCGCGGCGCTGGCATGGCAAGCAGCGGAGGCGCGCCGATGAAATGGCGCATGCACAAACGCGCCGAGACCAAGTCCGACGGGCGCAGGATTTACTACTACACTTTCGAGCATAATCCCCAAAACGCCGTCGGCGGGGACGCCGACGCTACAAAAACGGACGTAGCGTCTGCGTCCCGCAAACGAAAGAACGTCGACGCAACGGCTACTCCTGCGGGCGCAGACTCAACGGCATCAGGTACACCCGCTCCACAGGCAGACCGCACTCCGTCTCCGTGCAGGGCTGATAGCGCACCAGAATCCGCACATAGCCGTCCATCGGCTCGCTCGTCTCAATCGCCGTGACGGGCAGGATAGCCGCCGCCTGCTCGTAGTAGACCTCGATCGGCTCGCTGCCTGACTTGATCCGCTGCGGGGGCATCCAGATAGGCTCGCCAATCTGCAACGGTAGGTCGGTGCTGACCTCGATGGTGGTCGGCACACGCCCCTCCTGCGGATAGCCGGCGTTGATGTGCCAGCCCTCTTCAATCTGGAACAGCACGAGCAGTCCCTCAGGCTGGGGCAGGAAGTCCACGCGCACGGGTCCCTCCTGCTCATCTGCTTCGCCGAACGCCTCTTCGGGCATCTCCAGTTCGGGGGCTTCCATCAGGTCGCCCTCCAGCAGCAGGTAGCCGTAGAGCAGGCTGTCGCCCGCGGCAGGCGCGCGTCGCAGAATCGCCCAGCAGCTATCGAGCGTGTCGGCGGCAAGTTGCGCGTACCGCTCGCTGCGCTGTGGGTCGTCAATCGCCAGCGCGGTGCTGAGCGTCGCCAAAAACTGCACCGCGCCCCCGTTGCCCGAAGGCATCACGCGATCCTGATACGACTTGACGGACATAATCAGCAGGTCGTGCGCGCTGTCGGTCGTGAAGAAGCCGCCATGCTCGGCGTCGTGGAAGCGTTCGATCATCTGGTCGGCGATTTCAACGGCGCGCTCCAGCCATTTGCGCTCTAAGGTGAGGCTATAGAGTTCCATCAGCCCCATCCCGTAGAAAGCGTAGTCCGGCAGGTAGGCGGGGATGCTTGCCTCGCCCTCGCGATAGCGGTGGAGCAGTCTGCCGTTGGAGTCGCGCAGGCTCTGCCAGAGGAACTCGCCTGCCTCTATCGCCGCCTGCGCATAGCGTTCGCCCGCGTCTTCAAACACATCGGCGGCGTAAGCTAACGCCCAGATAGCCAGCCCGTTCCAGTCAGTCAGCACTTTATCGTCGCGTCGGGGCGCGTGGCGCGTCTGACGGGCGACGAGCAGGCGTGCGCGAATGTCAGCAAGGCGTTCGTGCAGGTCGTCGGGGTCTAAGTTCAGTTCCTCGGCATGCTGCTCAATCGGCTTGGCGAGGTGGGGGATGTTGCGTCCTGTCGGGCGGTGTGTCGCCTCGTCGTGATAGTTGCCTTCGGGCTGAATCTCGTACACCTTGCAGAACAGGTCAGCCTCATCACGGGGCAAGATTTCGTAAATCTCGCGCTCAGTCCAGGTGTAGTAGTAGCCCTCGCCTTCGGGCGTATCGGCGTCGAGCGCGCTGGCGAACGCGCCTTCGGGCGTGCGCATCTCGCGCAGCATCCAGTCGCAGGTGCGCTGCGCAATCTCGCCGTAGTAGGCGTCGTCGGTGAGCGCGTAGGCGTGCGTATACGCCCAGCCGAGC
>JAOAFW010000341.1 GCA_026416065.1 Fimbriimonadales bacterium | reverse complement strand
GGTGACGGGCAGGCACGAGACGGGCAGCTACTACACGCCGCGCCCCGTGGTGGCGTTTATGTGCCGCGAGGCGCTCAAAGGCTACCTGCAAACCGCTACCAAGGAAACCCCTGAAGCCGTTGCCGCCTTTGTCGACCAGCGCGACGCCAGCCAGCTCCGCGACCCCAAAGCGGTGCTGGATGCCTTGCGCCGCGTGCGCGTGTGCGACCCCGCCTGCGGCAGCGGCGCCTACCTGCTGGGAATGCTCCACGAACTGCTGGAGCTGCGCGCCGCCCTGTTTGAACAGAAACATCTCGACGCACGCACCCTGTATCAGCGCAAACTGGAAATCATCCAGCGCAACCTGTACGGCGTGGATATCGACGCCTTCGCCGTTGAAATCGCCCGCCTGCGCCTGTGGCTCAGCCTCGTGGTGGACGACACGCGCAAACCGCTGGACGACCCCGACGCCGACGTGTCGCTGCCCAATCTCGACTTCAAAATCGAGCAGGGCGACAGTTTACTTGCGCCTGACCCGCAAGGCGGTCAGCAGCCCGATATGTTCCGCCAGCAGCAGATTGAGGAGTATGAACGCCTCAAAGCCGACTACATGCGCGCCCACGGCGACGAGCAAAAGCGCGTGCTGCGCGAGCAGGTTAAGAGCCTCCGCGCCGAAATCCAGCAGTGGGCGCATCCGCAGGGCGGCGTGGAAGGCTTCGACTGGCGCGTGGAGTTCGCCGAAGTGTTCAAAGACGGCGGATTCGATATCATCGTCGCCAACCCGCCGTATGTGCGTCAAGAACTCATCGATTCAGAGGTGAAGGCGAAACTCCAAGCGCAGTATCGCGACGCCGCCGTCGGACGCTCCGACCTATATGTCTACTTCTACGCCCGCGCCCTGCAACTGCTCAAGCCCGGCGGGATGCATGTGTTCGTCTGCTCCAACAGCTGGCTCGATGTGGGCTTCGGGGGCAAACTGCAGGAGTACCTGCTCAAGCACGCGCACATTCAGGCAATCTACGACTCGGCGTTGGAGCGTCAGTTCGCCAGCGCGGATGTGAACACGATTATCAGCGTGCTGCAGAAACTGGAGCGTGGCTTGGACAGTCCTGTCCAAGCACAGGGCACGGACAAGACTGTCCGTGCCACGCGGTTTGTGCGCCTGAACGCGCCGTTCGAGCAAGCCGTCGCCGACCCGCAGTATCAGCGCGTGATTACCCGTACCGCCGCTGAGCTGTGGCAGGCAGGGCTAAACGAGCAGGGCGCGTACGAGGGCGATAAGTGGGGCGGCAAGTACCTGCGCGCGCCCGATATCTACTTCACGATTCTGGAGAAAGGCGCGCGGTATAGGGTTTATACCGGTTATGACGAACCTGTTATTGTTGAGCTTGTGGAGTAAACGGGATTTGTACAGTTGGAGGGAATTCGCTACTGACACGGGAACCGTATTTAGGCAGGGTGCAGGAACGGTGTTGGGGTTGGGCACGGGAAGCGTGTTGGGGTTGGGCACGGGAACCGTATTGGGGCAGGGCACGGGAACCGTGCCCGTACAGTCGGTTCCCCGACCCTGTCGCCACGTGATAGGAATCAGGGCACGAGAACCGTATTTAGGCAGGGTGCAGGAGCCGTGTTGGGGTTGGGCGCGGGAACCGCGCCCGTAGGGGCGAGGTCGCCTCGCCCTGCCAGCACGCAATCCGAAACAGGGCGCGGGAACTGCGCCTGTAGGGGCGAGGTCGCTTCGCCCTGCCAGCATCCAGTCCGAAACAGGGCGCGGGAACCGTGCCCGTAGGGGCGAGGTCGCCGCGCCCTGCCAGCACAGAACGGTAGGGGCGAGGCTCCCTCGCCCCTGCAAAGGAGCCATCGGATGCGATACGATCCAGAACGCCATCATCGCCGATCTATTCGGCGACGCGGACATGACTACCG
>JAOAFW010000221.1 GCA_026416065.1 Fimbriimonadales bacterium | reverse complement strand
AGATGTGTATAAGAGACAGGCGCAATACTTTCGCCAAGCCAGGATTCAGGTGGCGTTCAGTCAGTTCAGCGATCTCATCGGTAAATGCCTCTGGGTTCTCAGGAAAGCGTATCATGGCTTCGTCGTACCTCGTTGCGATTATACCCGCTCACGCCCAATGCGCCCTCCTATCTTCCTCGCCCCCTCCACCCCCTGCCCCATTGGATGCTTTTCCGATTTAGACTACCTGAGCGCAGCGCAACCATCAGGGGGAGCAAGCTCGCTGGGCAGGTACAATTACCCCCGTATGCGTCCATCGTTGCCTAAGGTGAGGCTTGACCATCTACAGCGACTGCTTACACCGCTCGGAATCTGGCAGCATACACGCTATGCCGAGCCGTGGGTGGAACATGGGTTCTCGATAGACGATCAGGCGCGCGGCTTGATTGTCGGTGCGTGGCTCTATCGACTTGCGCCGCGCCAGCCTGAGTGGCTCGTCCTACCCGGCGTGGAGTTCCCCGCGCAGCTAATAGAGGTCTGCCTGCGCTACATCGAGGCGGCACGACTGGAAGATGGTCGGTTCCACAACTTTCGAGACGCCGAAGGCAACTGGCTCGATGACGTGGGTAGCGAGGACTCGCATGGACGCACCGTATGGGGGCTGCAGAGCCTGCTCCAGCTGCTGCCCGATACCGAGTGGGCGCAACGAGCGAAACCAATCTTGGAGGGCGCGCTTCAACACGCCCGCACCGTTCGCTCACCGCGTGCGCTGGCGTTCATGGCACTCGCAGAAGACAATCATGCCCGCCTGCTCCAGTATGGACGGGAACTGACCCGGCTCTACGAAGCCGTGCGCGAACCCGACTGGCGCTGGTTCGAGAACTACCTGACTTACGAGAACCCGCGTTTGCCTCAGGCGTTGCTCCTCTGTGGGGTGCGCACCCGCACGCCCGAATGGGTCAAATTCGCTCGCGAAGCCCTCGAATTCCTCGCGCAGACAACCTTCGCGGAAACGGGCTACTTCAATCCCGTTGGCACAGAAGGCTGGTATGTGCGCGGTAAGACGCGCGCTCTGTTCGACCAGCAGCCCGTATGCGCCGGCGCAACCGTTGAGGCATTCCTGGATGCCTGGCAAGCGTTTGACCAGTATAAACCGTTCTTGGAATACGCTGAACACGCGCTGATGTGGTATCACGGTGATAATATCAACCAGATTGCGCTCTATGACCCGGAAACGGGCGTGGTGTACGATGGATTGAACGCGCTGGGAGTGAACTTGAACCGGGGATCCGAATCCGTGCTAAGCTACCTGCTGGCGCGGATTAAGTGGGAGCTTTATACCTGATCGGGGTATACTCAGATTGCCATGCCGAAACCTGCTACCCGTCTGCGTCGCCCACGCCTGCAGGCGCGAGCGTCCTCCGCGCCCGAAACGCCCACGCGCTATAAGTTCACCCCTGAACAGTTCCACCGCATGGGCGAACTGGGACTGTTCGACGACGACAACCGCTATGAGCTGCTGGAAGGAGACATCTACATCATGCCACAGGAAGGTCCCGAACACGCGGTTTCTAAGGAATGTACGGTGAGCCGTTTTTACGAGTCGCCGCGCTCCACAGCTTGGCATATTCGCGTAGAGTCGCCCCTGCGTATTGGGGACAGTGAGCCTATCCCCGATGTGGCTATCGTACCCGGGCGTTCCACAGACTACAAACAGGAACACCCCACTACTGCGCTGCTGATTATAGAGATCGCCAAAACGACCTTAGAAACCGATCGCGAGAAGAAACTCCCCATCTACGCGAAAGCAGGCATCCCTGAGTGCTGGATCCTGAACCTGCAGGAGCGCGTGCTGGAGGTCTACCGTGAGCCGTCGGGCACGCGGTACAAAGC
>JAOAFW010000204.1 GCA_026416065.1 Fimbriimonadales bacterium | reverse complement strand
GGTTTCGCCGCCAGCGGACGATAGCGCGTGCGCCACGCCTGCAGGCGCGCGGCGTCCACACGGCGCGTCTCACGCCATAGAAAACGCACCGTGGTCGTCTCACTCGCGAGCAGTTTAGCGTTCGCAAGCGATTGGGTCTGGAATCGCCCCTCGATTCGGCGCAGGATGCCGTCTTGCAGCTCGATCTGCACCTTGTCGGATGGCTTCAGGGTTTGGGGCACAGGCAGGGGCGACGCGCTCTCGGTGTAGTTCACGCGCTGTTTTTGGAGACGAAGACGCTTCTCCGCGCGTTGTTCGAGAGTATATTCCGCGCGATAGCGTCCCTCTGGCGACTCTTCCTCAACAACCCACTGTTTGGAGTCTCGGTTGGGCAAGCGCAGTTGCAGTCGCGCCAGCGCAGCGCGCAGAAGGTCGTGCGCCTCCGCAGCGTCCGCTGGCGTGAACCACAGGGCGCGAATTTCACCTGTAGGACTGAGGCGCATAAACAGGGTGATTGACTCCACCTGTTGTTGTAGCGGGCGGGCGTCGAGGTTTTGAAGCGTTCCTTCGCCCGCGCGGAGCGTGATGCGCGGCGATTCGAACTTCCACACGAGGAGCCAGTCCTGCTCGATGCGTTGGATGGGCGCGATCAGAACCGTCGCACGCAGTGCATACTCATACACATAATCAGGACGCGAAGCGGATGGGGGCGCGTCGTCCATCAGGCGGGCGATTTGCTCAAACGAGACTCGTTGGTGGGTTTGCAGGCTCAGGGTGTAGTAATAGGCGTCGCCCTCTTGCCAGCGTAAGAGCGGCTGTGCGCTCAGAGCCGCGGCGACCAGCCATCCGAGAATCAGCATCAACCATCGTGTGCGGAAAGCGTTTCGCATACCTATACCCCGACAAACCATACCCTATGAGGCAGGGCGACGCACTGCGCCGCCCTGCATGAGATAGGGATTATTTGAAGCAGTAGGTGAACGACCAAGGTCCCCAGAGATGCCCGCTGCTGGAGAAACCGTTCCACTGGAACAGGTCATGCTCCCAACGCTGTCTCCTGCGTTGCCATCCGCACTTGGGACCTGAAAGCCCCCAGCAGCACGCTTCTGCGAAGATGTAGAGGCGTCCTGCAAGCGCAGTCATGGTGTTGTGAATCCCGGCGTTCAGGAAGACGCAGCAACGGTTATTTTGGGATCCCAGATTGAGAGTGGCGTATGCTTCAAGTGCGTAGTTTAGCAGAGTGAGGTTGACGCCCACGCCCGCGCTGGCGGAGCAGCCGATACTCCACGCCACGCCGCCCGTTGCGAACGCGCTGCTGTTCACAAACGGTCGGAATCGCGCCTCCGCTCTCACAGGTACGAGGCTCGCTTCCAACTTGTAGCACGCGCCTGCTTGCACATTCATACCTGCAGTCACTTGAACAGGTACCGGACCGAGCCACCAAGTTTGGCTGAAAGACCAACTGCGCGGCCACGGTCCGATATTTTGCCTTGTACCACCATAGTGGCACTGTGAGGTGTATGTCCAAGAAAGGTTCTGCGAGAACGGCCCGTAGCTCCACAGGGTCTGTCCAGCAAGCTTGAAGTAGGCGTGTATAGACGCTTGCGCGTTCGTTGCCGCCGCCCTTCCATACGCCTCGGCGACCTTGTAGGTGAGCACAAAGAACTTGATGGTCGCATCGCCCTTGGCTTCCGCAACCACGCTGCCGCCATCCTGACACGTCGCGTTGAAGTAGATGGAGCCGTTCAGGGAAATGTTGACATTGCTGCCGCCTAGCTGCACTGTCTTGACCTGATTGTAGGTGTAGCTGCTGCCAGCTGCAGGAGCAAAGTCGCCCTCTTCAGGTTGATAGCGCAACGGGTCGTTGAATTGATCCAGCAGCGCTTGTAGCTCTTCGGGGGACATCGTAAGCGGGTCGCCATACGCCTGAATCCACGGGTCGCTGCCGCGTCCTGCAACAGGATAGGGCCACAGACCACGATGCATCATTTCGATTTCCGCCGCTTGCCGCTCCAGCGACTTCACTTGAGCGGGGGTCATTGCAGAAGTACGATACACGATGGTATCGTTCGACACATCGATCTCTGCGGTCGGTGTATCTTTGAGCAGACCGTCGTAAAATTCGGGACCCCGCAGTTCCCCGGCAGCGCCGAACTGGCACGAGACGCCGAAGTTGAACAGTACAATCAGCAGATCGGCATCATCCACCACGCCGTCCATATTAATATCGGTGCAGCTTTCTTCTTCGGTGCCGAAGTTGAATAGCACGATGAGCAGATCGGCGTCATCCACAACTCCGTCGCGACTCACATCGCCCGGCGGAACACAACCGACTTGGTGGATTGCCGCGTAGCCGTTAGCGCCCAGCGGTAGGTTGCTGAGGTTCGTCGCCGTAGTCTGGAACGCCACCCATCGTCCGTTCCCCGATAGCGACGGTTTGTACGAAGGGGCGTTGCCGGGCGTGCAATCCGTGCGCGCCACCGCGTAGGTCCAACCCGTCGCTAAGTCGTGGACATAGATATCGGAATCGGGGGTCATGTCCATCGGCGTGAGGTTCGTTGCGTCCGATTCGTAGGCGACCTTGGCGCCGTCGTGGCTGATGCGTGGGTTCCGTGAAGCCAGGTTTGCAGGCTGACTGAAAGAGTTGATTGAGACTTGACGAATCGTCTCGCGATCCCAGACGAAGACTTGAGGGGTTCGCCCGCCCATCTCGAACGCCACGAAGCGTCCATCGCGGCTCACAGAAGGCTTTGTTGCGGGTTGCTCCCCTGAGCTGACCTCTATGAGGTCGCCGTTATCAGGGGCGTAGAGGAAGATACGGGGACGCTCTGGAGCGGCTCCCAGCTCAGTCGCTTCGGAGGCGAAGGCGACCCAGTTGCCATCGGGGCTAATATCGGGGTCATAAGTGGGAGCAGACGTGGGAATTGATTGGGGTAAACGGACGATGCTCCGATTGCGAGCATCGTACAGGTAGACATCAGTAAAGTTGTTGTTGTCACCATCGCCGAGTTGAGAGTCCGTTGCAAAGACGATTCGAGTTCCATCCGCGGACACTCGAGGCGCGGTAATCTCTGTGTCAGCGGCGGCAACCACCTCAATCTGCACCCGTGGAGACAGTCGATAGCGAACCAATCGATAGCGCCCTTGCGGACCGCCGGGAACGATGTTGGTCGCTTCCGTCACAAAGACCACCGTGCTTCCATCCGCGCTAATGTGCGGATCGTAGGAACGCCTGTTGAGTTGGGCGCCGTTCTCATTGAGCAAGCGCGTGAGTTGCCCATCGCTACCGCGCACGAAGATGTCAGCGACTCCGTTCGTGTCGCCCGCAACCAAGTTCGAGGCAGGTGTGGCAAAGACGGCGACCTGCCCGTCAAAGTTGAGCTCCACCGAGCCTGCCGACTCGTTGGGGAGATTCGCCGTTTGACCAGTCGTAGCGCCGCGGGTTATCCGCTCTTCGAAGTAGCGCACGAAGAGGTCGGAAAAGCCGTTGGAGTCTCCTGCCACAATCGGCGGGTTAATGTCGCCCATCCCAAATACCGCAAGGGATTCGGTGTGTAGGGGCGAGGAAAACCCGTTGGGAATTCCTCCGCGGCGGAAGTTGCCGTTCTCGTCTACTGATACGGGAGTAGGCTGAGGCGTGACGCCTTCGGCAGGGTAGACATCTTGTATCTGTACCTGTGTGTTCCCCCCGAGGCGCACCGAGTACATAAGGCGACCGCCACGAAGCGACAGCACTTGGGGTGGGGCGTCTCCCGTCGAGAAATTCGCTACCTGCTGTCCGCGCGCCCAGTCGTACACAACTATCTCGCGCGCGCCCGCAGGAACATAGGCGACCAGACTCCCATCAACAGCAGCAGCAGTTGTTCCACCTTGCCTGCTCCAGAGGACGCGCTGCTGCGCAAAGTCATATAAGATTAGGGACTGGAACTGCGGATCATCAAAAAATTGGTACAGGACAGTATTTTCAGTGATTCCATAAACTTGATCCACACCACTGCGCGAGTGCAGTTCGTTGTTTTCCACGAGGTCTCGTACGCGCAGGTTGCTGTTGGCGTCAACCCAAGCCACGTACCTTCCGTTAGCGCTGAGGCGCGGCGTGTTGCCTCCGATTCCTCTTCCATTCGAGACCGAAAGGCACTGCCAACCTCCCTGCTGGACATTGCCAACATAAATGTCGGGCAGATTATTGGTGTCTTGGATGTTCGGATCGAGGTTCGAGGCGAGAGTCTCAATTACCACAGTGCCGTTGGACGCAATCTCACCCCTGATGGAAGCTCCGTTGGCAGGTGAGTTGTTCGGACCAACTGTGATTAATCGGATTGCGCCTGTTTGCAGGTCGTAGATGAACAGGTCCTGTTGGTTGTTGGTATCTGAGGGAACGAGGTTACTCGCCGACGAGGCAAAGAGCAACCAGCGACCCTCGGCGTCGACCATTATAGGGTAGCTTGCACCATTTCCACTACGTGGGGTCGCAGAAATAGCACGGGTCTCGCTGGACTGAGGCGCAGCGACTCCGATCATTGCCCCCGCGAGCACAAAAGCGCACAACTCTTTAGCAAAGCAGTTCTTCACGGTGCGCATGTAGTAACCTCCTTCGGTGTATTGCAAAGTACACCAATTATACAATTACTCCAGATTGGCAAATGTACCTGCCAGCTCTCGATTTAGCTTACAATTTCCTAACATGCCACGTAGGCTGTTTCATCCGATCCCTATACTTAGTGTCCGTTGTTGAGCGGCATGCTCAGAGTTCATTTGTCCACCCGATAAGGCTCCAGTCGTTTCAACAGCCACCTCTCCACCTGGCGACTGACTTTCGTGCCGATGAATTCGCGCGGGTGCATCGGATGCACCCAAATCGTGTAAATCCCCAAGCGATTGCCGCCCCACACATCGGTAAACAGCTGGTCGCCCACGATGGCTGTTTGTTGGGGTTCTACATCGAGCATCTCCAGCGCACGTCGTAGCATGGTTCTGCGGGGCTTCATTGGTCCCCGAGCGTAGGGAATGCCTAACTGCTCGCTCAGCCACTGAAGCCTGCCCAGATTTCGGGTGTTCGACACGAAGCAGAGCTTAAATCCCGCAGCCTGCATTCGCTTTATCCACTCCGCGACCTCAAGTGGCACCTTGTGACTGCGCCATGGAGTAATGGTGTTGTCCAGGTCGAGCAGTAGCGCGTGGATGCCCAGCGACTGCAGGTGTTCTGGCGTGATTTCTGCCACACTCTGCACATGTTCGTCGGGGCACCATCGTCGCAACCAGCCCGGAGGTTCGTCCTTCCGAAACCGCATACCGTTTATTATGGCATGGCATCATAGGCTTTCGCCAGTATCTCCACCGGGTGCAGCACTTCGATGGGCGCGTCTGACTCCTGTATGCCTTGCTGTATCCAGAGGGTGCAGCCGGGATTCGCACTGGCGACAATCGTTGCGCCTGTATCGCGAATATTTTTCACCTTGCGCTGCAAGGCATCACGTGCAAGTGTGGGTTGCAACAGATTGTAGATTCCTGCAGAACCGCAGCATAGGTCGGAGCCATCCATCTCAATCAGTTTCACGCTTGGCAAGCGTTTCAGCAACTCGCGCGGCTGCTGGCGGATACCCTGTCCGTGCAAAAGATGGCATGCATCGTGATAGGTGATGCAAAGCGAGTCGTTACGTTTCGGTTCAGGCAGGTCGGACTCATAGAGCAGTTCGTGCACATCGCGCACGCGCTGGGAGAAGCTTTTCGCCTCCTCACGTTCTGGAGTGTCCTTGAACAGCAGTCCATACTCTTTCATTGTGGAACCGCAGCCAGCGGCGTTGACCACGATGTAGTCCATCTCTCGGAAAGCATGGAAGAGCCTGCGGGCGTGGCGTTGCGCCTGCCTGGAGTATCCATTATGCACCCACAGCGCACCGCAACAGCCCTGATGGCGGGGGATGTGCACTTCGTAGCCCGCGAGTGTGAGCATGCCCACCGTCGCGCGATGCACGCGGTCAAACAGCACTCGCATTGCGCAGCCGAGCAGCAGACCGACGGTGGCTTTGCGTTCGCCCTGCGCGGGATAGACGGCTCTGGCAGGTCGCCATATACTTCGGGGCAGGGCGGGCAGGCGCACCGCTGTGTCGTGCGCTCCCAGCAAGTGCGCCATCCAGCGCGGCGTCTTGCGGATGCCTATCGCGCTTGCCGCTTTCAGTAGCAGGCGCAGGCGCGTCGGGTTCGTGAAACTGCCGATTGCCTGCTGTCGCACAAAGCGTTGGAACGGTGTGCGGGCACGTTGCTCGACCTCCACGCGAGCGGCTTCAATCAACTGCCCGTAAGGTACGCCTGACGGGCATGCGGTCTGACATCCCAGACATCCCATACAGGCGTCGATATGCGGCTGTGCCTGCGCCCACTGGATGCGTCCCTCATGCGCCTGACGCATCAGGTAGATTCTCCCACGTGGCGATTCGGCTTCCTGACCCGTTGCCACATAGGTTGGGCACGCCTGCAAACATAATCCGCAGTGGATACACTTCTGAAGGTCGCGCTGGTCGAGCATGCTGTCATAGTATACCAAGCATAGGGAGAATCCAACGTGAGGTGTTGCGCTGACGCGAGTTGTTCGGGTATAATGTGCGTCGTGAGCCGGTAGCTCAGCGGTAGAGCAACGGACTTTTAATCCGTGGGTCGAGGGTTCGAATCCCTCCCGGCTCACCATTTCACGGTTGTGCTAACGACAGCCCCGCGACAGCCATGAAAAAGCTGATTACTGTCCACACCAGCGAGAGGTACAGGCAGCTCAGCCCGATAACACCCAACTTCATCGCAAGGATAATATAGCCGGGTGCAACGGTCGCTGCCTCGCGCTCTCCCTGCGCAATTGCCTGTGCCACTAACACCGCATCAATCACGCCATAGACCCAAGGCAGGATGAGCCAACCTGTAAGGAGTATCGCAATCCCTTTTGCCCAATCGCCGTTGTAAAGCTGCCCTAACCCCGGCACAAAGAAGCTGAATACCCCCGCCCAGAGGGGACTTTGCTGATGTCGATTCACAGCACAGTGTTCGCAGTACAGTTTTCCGTTTACTTTCACGAGGCAGACCTCGCATACAGGCTGTCGACAGTCCTTGCAGGTCGCAATCGCAGGCGTGTGAGGGTGAAGATAGCAGGTCATCTGGGCTTCTGCTCCTGTTCGCGTTTAGCTTTGTCCGTGATATGCTTTACGAACGCGCCGCAGACAGGACAGTAACGCCAGTCGAGTTGCAGTTCATAGCGGCACTTTTGACAGCGGAGCGATTGATTTGGTAAAACGGTACGGCTGGGTGCGGAGTGCGGGTTCGCCCTCGCGCTACGAGGACCGACAGCCGCAGCTTCCACGATTGACGGCGCAGGGCGCGCCTGAGGCAGGCCGGGTGTCGTGATACGATAACCATTCTCGATCTTCTGCCATCGCAGCCCTGTACCCTGGCACAGCGCGTCCAGAGCTGTCTCCACATCCACATCCGGCAGGTTCAGATTATAGCGCAGATTCGGTGCATCGGGGGAGACCTCTACCTTAACGCCCGCCTGCTTGGTGATTTCCGCAGCTGCTGTGCGTAGAAGCACCCCTGTCCCTACCAGCCGCACGGTACGTGGGCGTGACTCTTGAACTTGCTTAGGGGGCACAGTGGGTGTGTTTACTATAGGCACGATGTAGTAAATCCCGTCACGCACGCTATAGCGTGTGTTGGTTGCTTCACACAGCATCTGCAGTGCACGCTGGAAGGGCGTCTCGCGCAGGGTCAGATACACTGGGCGCTGGATGTCGATTTGCAGTACGAAATTCGCCTTCACTTGGGCGAACAACTCAGCGAACACTTCGCGGGCATCTGTACCGCGTGCTTCTAAGCTAATTACCGTTTCCTGAGAACGCAGAATCATGGCTTCTCCTCCATCTTTTCGCGCTTGATGAGGCTGCCAGCCTCATCATACACTTCCACCGTGCCTTTCGCGGGCATCGGGGAACGAGGTGGGCGTGCAGGGGTTCTTGGACGAGCAACGCGGCGCTTCGGTCGCACCAAAGTGCGCCGAGGCGCAACCGTTCGAGGGGGCTTGGGTGGTGTTGAAGCGACCGCAGGTTGAGGTGTTGCAGAGATGTTGCGAGGCTCGAGTGCAGGGGATGTTGTTGCATCCGACTCCTGAAGCTTCACCAGCGGCTCATCAGACCCCGCTTTGAACGGCGCAGGAGTAGCGTCCATCACCTGCGCATCTGCCTGGATCCCGCGCTGACTCAGACGTGCCAGCAAGATGTTGCCTTGAGTACGGTACCAGTAAAAGCTCGCTCCCATCAAGAGCGCAAGGATAGCGATGGTGGCAATCCTGCTCAAAGAAAGCCTTGCTTTCGGGCGCTGCAGGGCACGTTGCTGCTCGGGCGTCAAGGGGTTGCCTGCGGTCAGGGCGTTCAAGGCGTCCTGCGCCAGTGTGAACTCAGCACGGCAGGGAATACACACCGCTAAGTGCGCTTCCACCCGCCGTTGCAACGACGCAGGCAGCGTCTTGTCCAAATAGCGCCACCGCCGCCTCCGCGTCCAGTCGCATTCGCCCCGTCGCATCAGTCCCAACCTCTACCTATATTGTACCAAAAAGGAAAAGACATTTGCTCTAAATGCCTGAGGTGCGCGGCTCTCGTTCGCTGTTCCAGGGACATTAAAAAAACTCCCAGCAGGAAGACACACCTTTAGGAACGAAACATTAAGCCAAATGAAACCGAAACGGTCTGCACAGCGCAAGCGAGCGGGTTGTGTGGTGGCTGGTGCGTTGCTTACGATAGGTGGAACGATGTTCTACCTCATTCCAGTGCCCCAAGTGCCTTTCGAGCAGCTCTACGCGGGTGTAGACCGAACTAAAGTACAGGAACTGAAAGCGTTTCGCGAGGCGTATCCACTACGCATATTGAAGGTGAATGGACAGGAGTGGCGTTATG
Organism: Fimbriimonadales bacterium; assembly: GCA_026416065.1. Lineage (GTDB taxonomy): Bacteria > Armatimonadota > Fimbriimonadia > Fimbriimonadales > GBS-DC > GBS-DC. Next base: position 1,026 of record JAOAFW010000204.1, on the reverse strand, counting down.
TAGTTGTGGGTGAAGGCAAGCACACTATTCTCTTCTTACACGGCATGACCGGAGCATACGACATCTGGTTCCATCAGATAAACGCCCTGAGGTCCGAATATCGTCTCATTGCCGTGACCTATCCTGCTGCATCCTCGCTCAAATCTATGGACACCGGTATCAGCGGGATACTCGATAGGGAAGGTATCAAGCGTTGCGCCGTTGTGGGAAGTTCTCTGGGCGGCTATGTGGCTCAATACCTTATCCAGAAGCACCCACACAAATTCACCCACGCCGTGTTTGCCAATACCTTCCCACCGAATGAAGTTATCGAACGCGAAAACCGCACACGCGCGATACTGTTGCGGTGGCTTCCTAACTGGCTGGTGATGCGTGTCGTGCGTCAAAATGTGGAGCAGGTGGTTGTGCCGGCATCAGGCAGTGATCCTCTGACCCATGCTTTTTTGTTGGAGATGACCTATGGACGGATGAACAAAACGCTTTTCCTTGCGCGATACCAATGCATCGTGGAGCAATTTCCCGTGCAACCAGTACCGGTTCCCGTGCTGATTATTGAGTCGGTGAACGACCCACTTGTGCAGCCTGCCCTGCGTGAGAGATTGCGCGCTCTGTATGTCGGAGCGCGGGTGCATACTTTTTCGGATGCTGGGCATTTCCCTTACTTGAACAAGCCTGACGAGTTCACGCGCTTGATACGCGAGTTCGTGCGTTGAGCAGTCCGACGGACGCTCGCCTCAAAAAAACGGGCTATGTTTCCCGCGCTCTCTTGTATATGGCGTCGATTGCGTGTTTCACTCGTTCACGCGCCACATAGATGAACCCATCTTGTGAGAGCGCGCCGCCGATGAACAGACCGGGCACAATCGTTTCGTAAGTTTCTGGGTCGTGTTGGGGTTTGCCGCCCGCACCAGGGGGGACACCTAACGGCTCGAGCAGAGTCCGGTCTGGCTCCAGCCCTATCAGCGCCAGAACGAAGTCAACAGGCAGACTTTCGATATGCTGTGCGCAGCGCAAGTCCACACATTC
>JAOAFW010000093.1 GCA_026416065.1 Fimbriimonadales bacterium | reverse complement strand
GAGGCGTTGGCAGGCGTGCGGGTGATTAAAACTTTCGCCGCCGAGGATCGCGAGATTGAGCGGTTTATCGAGCGCAATCGGGAGGTGCTACGCCACTCACTGCGGGGCGAGCGGCGGCGCGCGCGGCTGCGCCCGACAGTGGAGTTCATCGGCGCGGCGAGCATCGCGCTGGTGCTGTGGTTCGGCGGTCAGGAGGTAGCGCGCGGGCAGATGACTACCGCGCAGCTGCTGAGTTTCCTGTTCTTGCTCCATCAGATTGCGCAGGCGGCGTCGGGCGTGGGCGCGATTCAACTCACCCGTAAGCAGGTGCGCGCCGCCGCACAGCGTATTTTCAGCGAGGCGCTCGATGTGGAGCCGGAAGCCTACGACGCGCCCGATGCCCAACCCCTACCCCCCTTGCAAGGGCGCATCGAGTTCGAACAGGTCTCCTTCCGTTACCCTACGGGCGAGCAGGCGTTGCGGGAAGTCTCGTTCGAAATCCAGCCGGGCGAGGTAGTCGCGCTGGTGGGGCACTCTGGCGCGGGCAAAAGCACGCTGGTCGACCTGTTATTGCGCTTCTACCATCCCCAAGAGGGCGTCATTCGGCTCGACGGCTACGATGTTCAGAGAGCGACTTTAGAGAGCTTGCGCTCGCAAATCAGCGTCGTGCCCCAACAAACAGTGCTGTTTGTGGGAACCGTCGCAGAGAACATCGCCTACGGCAAGCCCGACGCCACGTGCGAGGAGATTGAGCAAGCGGCGAAACTGGCACACGCGCACGAGTTCATCGAACGCCTCCCCGACGGCTACGACACCCTGATTGGCGACAAGGGGGTGCGCCTGTCGGGCGGCGAGGCGCAACGGATTGCGATTGCCCGCGCCCTGCTGCGCAACCCGCGCATCCTCGTGCTGGACGAGGCAACGGCGTCGCTTGACCCTGTATCAGAGCGCATCATTCAGCAGGTCATCGAGGAAGGACGGGGCGTGCGCACGACGCTGATTATCGCCCACCGCTGGACGACGGTGCAGTGCGCTGACCGTGCGCTGGTGCTGGAGCGCGGGCGTCTGGTAGAGCAAGGCACGCACGCCGAGCTGGTGCAGCGCGGCGGGGCGTACGCGCAGCTCTATCGGGCGGCGTTGCTGGAGCCAGTGTAGGCTACAACACGAAATGCCAGAAAATCGCCCCGTAGGTGCGTTTGGGAGTAATCTCCGCGCCAGCAGAGAAGCCCAACCTCAGGCGCACGCCCGCAAAGAGTGAGCCGCCGCGTGGAGTCAACACGCCCGATACGAACAGCGTACCGTTCTTGTCTGAACGCCAGAAGTCGGTCCCGAGCGCGAGCCGGAAGTCCCGCCCTGCACTGTAAATCGCGCCGATACGCAGTGTGGGGGCAATCACATTCGGGTTTCCACCCGGGTTGCGTCCTTCAAACCGCGCCTGCAGGTACTGTCGCACCACGCGAAACAGGGGACGCTGCACCAGCCCGCCGCCGAAGTGCCCCGTGTTGAGCCAGAACACCTTCGGGTTGCCCAGCGCGCGAATCAGCTTCTCCGTGTCTTCGGTCGGCACGACGATATCGAACCGTGCGCCAATCACGAAGGTCTTCTCGCCCAGCTCAGGTGTGAGCAAGTTGAGCGGTTCCACCGGCGCGAGTTCTTCGCGCAGGCGTTCGAGCGTGTAGCCCTCACGACGCAGGCGCGCCCGGGCGCGAATGGCTAAAATTGAGTCCCACAACACGTGCGCCAAGTCCGCCCCGCCCAGTATCAACACCGCGCTATGCACGCGCGGCTCCGACGCGAGCGCGGTCGCGCCCAGAATCGCGCCAAGGCTAATACCCACCAGCACAATTCGGTCAGGATCGGTTTCGGGCTGGCGTTGCAGCCAGTCGAACGCGCGGCGCACATCCCATGTGGCTTGAATTGCCGCCTCACGCAGCAAGGGAATATCGCCTGTCAAGATCATATCGCCACTGCCATGACCGGGCGGTGTACGCTGCATATGATAAGGCAAGGTCATCAGGAAGACCGCGATCCCGTTTCGCACCAGCTCGCGCGCCAGCCCCATCTCCAGCTCAGGGCGACGGATGCCCAGACTGTGCAACAACACCACCGTCGGCACACGCTCCGCACGCTCCACAGGCACCAGCCACCACCCATGCACCGTGTTATTCGCCGGATAACGGCTCTGGAACGCGCTGGGGAACTCCACGCGGTACTCGATATAGCCGTTCTGTCGCACGCCCGTTAGCAAACGCGAGGGAAACACGGGGTCTAATGGCGCACGGAGGTCCTGAGCGAAACAGAACAGGACAACGCACCAGAGCCACAGGACAAGGACAACCCTCACCCTCAACCCCTCTCCCACGCAGTGGGAGAGGGG
>JAOAFW010000075.1 GCA_026416065.1 Fimbriimonadales bacterium | reverse complement strand
ACAACAGGGGGTGTTTCTGATGCGAAATAAAGCGTTTACGCTGATAGAGCTGTTAGTGGTGATTGCGATTATCGCCATCTTGGCGGCGATTCTGTTTCCTGTGTTCGCGCAGGCGCGAGAGCGAGCGCGCCAGACCACCTGCGCGTCCAACCTGCGTCAGGTCGCGATGGCGGGGCTGATGTATGTACAGGACTACGATGAGACCTTCTTTCACGGTGAGTATCGCGGCAGAGGCGGCAGCTTTGGCAACTTCGGATTTTACCAGTGGCCCTGGCTGTTGCGCCCGTATGTGAAAGAGCCGCGCGCGTTCTGGTGCCCCAGTGAACCGAACACGGTGTTTCGCGACCTCAGCAACCAGTTCTTCGACTACATCTTCGGGCGCAACCCGGCGTGGGGCTATAATGTAGCGTACCTCACGAACCCGATTGACCCTTCCGACCCCATCAATTCCATAGAGTATCGTGCGAAGCCTTACGCAGTGGTGCAGCGCCCTGCTGAAATCCTGATGTTTGTGGAGAGTGCTGTGTCGGAGCGGCAGCAGCGGGCAGGGAGTGACCCTGATTACCGTTGGCTGGGCTATTACAAGGTGTTCCCGCCTCGCTTCTGGCGTGGCGCGCTACCGCTCTCCGCTGAGAGCTACCGCCATGTGTTCCCACGCCACTTCATCCGCGACCGCGAGAACCCGCAACTGGGGGGGCTCGCGAATGTGGCGTTCGTGGACGGGCACATCAAGGCGATGACGCTGGACGGATTGCGGCGTCAGGAAATCTGGGAAGAGTGAGATAATTCTATTATGCGAAAGGCGAGAGGTGATACGATGCGAGCGACTCTGAGTATCTTGGCGTCGGGCTTGACAGCGTTTTTGAGCGCGCAAACGCCCGCCTTCTTTGGCGCAGGCGATTTGCCTGGCGGAAGCGTGAGCAGCAACCTGTTTTCGGTATCCGCGAACGGGCGTGTGGCGGTCGGGTGGAGCAGCTCCACTAACGGCACAGAAGCCTGCTACTGGACGCGCGAGACGGGACTGGTGGGCATTGGCGACTTGCCTGGAGACACCTTCACCAGCATCGCATGGGGCGTCTCGTTCGACGGCTCGGTGATTGTGGGGCAGGGACGCTCTGCTTCAGGTACGGAGGCGTTCCTCTGGCGACGCGCGACGGGACAGATGATTGGCTTAGGCGACCTTCCGGGCGGCGCTTTTCAGAGTTTCGCCTTCAGCGTTTCAGGGGATGGCACGGTCGCAACGGGATGGAGCCGTTCCAGCAACGGGCAGGAGGCGTTCCGCTGGACTGAAAGCACGGGCATGGTCGGTCTGGGCGACTTACCTGGCGGCGGGTTCCTGAGTTATGCGCAGAACATCTCCACCGACGGGCGCGTAATTGTGGGGCGCAGCACCTCCGCGAACGGCGAGAATGAGGCGTTCCGCTGGGAGAACGGCAACTGGCAGCCGTTGGGCAGCCTGAGCGCGATAAACTTCTTCAGTTTCGCCTACGGCGTCTCGGCGGACGGCTCGGTCGTGGTCGGTTGGAGTCGCGCGCCGAGCGGCAGCGGACTCGAGGCGTTCCGCTGGAAGCAGGAAACGGGCATGGTCGGACTGGGCGAGCTGGACGGCGGCGCGTATGATAGCCGCGCCTATGCTGTGAGCGCGGACGGGCGACTGGTCGGCGGGTTTGGTACTGCGGCAACCGGTAAAGAGGCGGTTCTGTGGGATCACGAGGGCGTTGTGTATCGCGTGAAAGACCTGCTGCTCAATGCGGGGCTGACCCAGGTTGCGAACTGGCGGTTGGAGGAGGTGCGCGCCCTCTCCGCTGATGGCACGGTCATCGTCGGCACAGGGAACAATCCGAACAACCAATCTGAAGCGTGGATCGCTATCCTGCCTCGCTTCGACCGACGGCTGGAGGACATCACGCTGGACGGCTGCGTCGATGACGCCGACTTGCTCATCGTGCTGTTCGCGTTCGGCGCGATGGGCTATTTTGACCGCGCCGATGTGAACTACGACGGCGTGGTGGACGACGCCGACCTGCTGCGGGTGCTGTTCGCCTTCGGCGCAGGGTGTTAGCCGCTCAGGAACCGCGCCCGCTCCTCATAAGAGTAATACTAATCGGGGTTTCTAATGCGACATCAGCCCTCCCCCCAGCCCCTCTCCCGCGTGCGGGAGAGGGGAACCACGTTCCCCTTCTCCCTCTGGGAGAGGGATGAGGGCTGGTCGAGGATGCTTGGGAACTTGAGAGCGTGTGTCTCTTGAAATCCCGATTGGTAAGTGCCTCGCAATAGAAATCATCCTTTTATCGCAGGGCGCGTCGCGGACGCGCCCCTACTTGACCATGCTCGTGACGGGTATCGTGCACGTCCTTGTGTAGGGGCGCGTCCGCGACGCGCCCTGCAGATTCGAGGCGATTTTCTCTGCGAAGAACTAAGGTTCCTCAAATGTTAAGGCGTCCCTTTTCACACATGGATGCGAGGG
>JAOAFW010000375.1 GCA_026416065.1 Fimbriimonadales bacterium | reverse complement strand
CAATCTGAATCAGGTTGAAGCCCATTTTGGGAAACTTCTCGATGTCGGCGCGCACCTGCCCGAAGTGTCCGAATCCGACAAAGAACACGGGGCGACGGGCGCGTTCCCCCGTAAGGGGGTTCACGGTTTCGGCTACCAGCGACGCGCCTTTGATTTCAACCGGCGAGGTCACATAGCGGGGCACGATGGGCAGGGACTTCACGCTGCTCAGCGCTTCCGCCAGCATCTGGTTCAGCCGCGCCGCCACCCGCTCCATCTCGTCGAGTTGCTGGTAGGCGCGTTGGAGCTGCCCCTTCTGCAAATCCTCACTCACATACCGCACGAACTCCTGCAAAATCGTCAGGCTCGCCTGCGGGTAGGCGATGTCCTGCCCACTCTGGCGTACCTGTTCCAGTTGGGCTTCCCACTGGGGCAGCTGCGCGCTGAGGTCGGATAGGCGTTTCTCTGCCAGTGCGCGCGTGAAAAAGCGCAGGGGACGTTCCGTTTCAACCAGCGTCTGCCTGCCCTGTCGTATCTGGATGCGCAGCGACTGATCGGGGCTATTCGGCGCGTTGAACTCGAACTCAGCGCGGGTGTAGCCGGCGTTCAGGTTCGCGCGTTGCTGGCTGCGCTGCTCGCCGAGTTGAACCTCAATCTCCGCGTTACGCACGGGTTGCGCTGTGTAGATTTCGAAGCCGATACGCCCTTGCATGGCGTTGAGATACAGTGCGTCACCGAGGTCGTCGATCGTCAGGATAGGGCGTTGAGGCGTTTCGGCAGGCACGAACGGCGTGGCGCGGTTGCCCGCCTCCAGCTTCACGGCGTCGATCCACACGCCATCGGTGGGGGCTTCGATAACGATGACGAGGTCAAAACTGCTCTCGTTCTCCTTCGTGGCGAAGGTGATTTCGGCGCGTTTCCACAGCCCGCGTGTATCTTCCAGCGGGAGCCGCACGCGCCAGCCCTCGCCCCCACCGATGAAGCCCACATAGCCATCACGCGTCTTGTAGCGGCAACTGAGCGTGTAAATCGTTCCCGGCTGAACGGGTACGCCTCCCTCGTAGCGCAACAAACCGTACACATCCGCGCCAAACGGGGTCGTGTTGGTGAACTTGAGGCACACCTGCCCTGTCGCGCCCGACTCCGAAACAGCCTGCACGCTGGAATCGGTGTTGCGCTTGTCCCAAACCCAGCCAACAGGAAGGCTATTTTCTACAGTTTCAAAACTCGCGTTGCGGAGCAAATTGGGATTTGGGGTCGCTTCTATAGGAGCCAGGGTCAACTTTGCTTGTGTAAAGCCACTTATGACAAGACTAAGCCACAGCATCGCCGCTATCCCGCGCATGACTGCCCTCCTTGTTGCGAGGATAGTATACCCGAGTCGTGTGCATACGCGACGCAATGCTGCGTCGGCGCATATGCCAAACCTATCCTAACGATAGGCTATCCACAGAGTCACTGCCGCGGCGCCATCATCACGCGCAGGTGGTCTGGCTGAAACTCCACCCAGTAGACATTCCCCTCACGGTCTACATCCCACAATCGAGCTGTGGAGAAATCAGTCTCCAGCGCAAGATCGCGCGCTCGGACGCGCAAAAAACGTCCCTGCGAGTCGAACTCCACTATGGCAAAGCCCCTATCTACACGGAGCCACTCCAAACCAGAATTGGTCGAGAGCGTTTCTCGCTCTACACGAGGACGCAAGTACAGGCGATAGAGATGCCCCTGAGCGTCGGTCATCACAGAGTGCGGCAAACATCCACAAAACGCCATCGTATACGCATCAAAGAGGTTGGATGCATGATGAGATATATCGACCTGCCACGAAAAGGTTCGAGCAACTTCACCGCTCGAATCAACCACTTTATACGGTAGCGAAGTGTGGAGGCTACATGTTGCGCTGTCGATTACTTCCTGTTCTTCTTGGTCGTACAGTATTGTCTCATGCTTACGGATGAACCCTTCCGTGAAGGGACGCTGGTAGTTAGCAGTGATAATTTCGCCTCGGTACCGATCAATTCCGTTCGGACTAAATGACTCAATCGGGATTAGTCTCGTTCCACCCGTGGGTGTGAGCGCGAGCAGCTGTTCCATGTTCGACTCTCCTTCTGGTACCATCTCGCGTTTCAGGGACACCCAGAAGTAGACATGCCCTTGAGCGTCGACCTCAAGGAAAGCAACTGAATTTTCCAGATTGTACTGCGCACGGGCAGCGCGCACTGCGCTTTGCAGTCGCTCCGAGAGGGTCTTGTTGTGTCGCCCATCGGGTTCGTAGACCTCTACCCCGTCGTCCGCGCAGACATATAGACGTCCCTGCGAATCCACCCGAAAATACGACGGATAGCCTTTCGGAATCTCTACAGTGCGCACCCATCGACCGCTGCGGTCGTAAACCTGTACCCACGGTACTTGCCTCTTCTCGGTTTTGCTGACGGATGAGTCTTCCTCGTCGTCTAATTTGAGATCCCCGCGCATCAAGTCAGCGAAGTAGAACAGCCTTCCGTCCCAGCTGACGCAAAAGTTACTGACGCCACCATATGGTGGGTTTTCTTCGCCTTCTTCGCCGTTATCGCGCGCGCGGAGCAGCACCATCTGCAACAACTGCGGCTGGTCGCCATAGCGCACCTTGAACAGTTCTTGGTCTCGCACTTGCGCAGACGAGAGCCAGCCCAACAGCAAAACTGCGAGCGTCGTAATGCTCAGCACTGAAAGCAGTCGCCAATTCCGAAGTGTTCGTATATTCTGTCGCATGGCTTACCTCCTTCGATCAGGAATGCGCCGAACCTGGTATCTTTTCTGGTCGTTCTGTAGTTCTCTCAAAGCGCACTGTGTTGCCCCCTCTCCGACGTTTCGTGCATGGATCCGAACCCTGTTCTCTGGACTGCCTGTAGACTCAAGCAACTGTATTTCATCTATCCTGCAGTCCAAGATTTGTCCATCCGTGTCTCTGATTGAAGTCTTATTAACACTGTAAACAAACATCACGTGCCCGTACTGCTCTACCTTCTCTTCTATCCGTCCAGTGCGGGGGTCTCGCACCCTCTTTTTCTTCTCAGGACGTACTAATATATCACCTCGATCGACCTGGATTCGCCCTTCACGCGGGGAAGAGAAGTTGTCTGTATACCGCGAGTTGAGGAGGAAACCCGTGTTTATGTTCCACCAATCTCGAGGCCAAGTAATCCCCTCCATCCGAGCTGCTGCTGTAACCAGTTTGGAACAGTCGTTACCGAACCCTTGATATCCAGTATCGGCATCTTTATCGGTCGGATGCACGCGACCACCGAACCAGCAGCCGCCCAAGTCGTATCGTACCTTCAGAAACGCCGTTGCCCATTCCAGTATACGGAGCCTGTAGTTAGTATCGCTTCCTGCGATGCGCTCTCGTACGGAAATGCGCATCGCAGCGCGGGCGGTCGAGTTGTTGATTCTCCTATTTCCGCTTACATACTGACTCCACTGGTCCTTGGATATCCTGTCGATACCGCCTACAAGGTAGTAGTCCCAGTGAGGGTTGGTCACCGCGACCGCATAACGCCTCGTGCCACGCTCTGCTTGAAGGGAATAGATGGGCGAGATCGACGGGACTTCCTGCAAAGTATACCAGTATCTTCGATTACTGGTTGTGCCTGTCTGATGCGTAATCTCTACCCAGCGGAACTCCAGTTTGGGACCTGGCCAGAGGCGATGTCCTGCCTCACTGGCTGATGCCTGGTCATTCCGCTCGATTCGTGCGAGCGTGAGAGTCGGGCGCTGAAAGAAATCGGTATCAGGGTACACCTCACCGAGCCACTCCGATTGCTGGCTCCCATTCCAAGTTGCCTCATCGATGTAAACGCTGGTGCGCGGGACGGGACCGTATGCATATCGCTGCAGGGTTTCATTGGGGCACGACGCGCTAATCAAGGCGATTACATCAACCTTATCGCCCGCGTAGGGATACATCAGTTGCTCCCGTGTCTGACTGGTGAGTGTTGGAATTCCTCGCACCGAATAAGCCGTCTTCACTTCAGTAATTGTGGGGGTTGTGAACGAAATGCCCGAGTCAACTCGTACTTGCCGTGGCCGTTCGTCCCGATAATAGCGGGCAAAGTTGTCCGTAAAATGCGGCACAAAACGGTAGGTTCCGAATCGGGTCATCTGATTTTCGGGAATGCGTACAACTGCCGTATGCTGTCCCGCTGTGAAGTGAGAGTTGGAAAGGTTCTCAGCGTGAATTTGGTGGTTTAGATCGTTCCCATAATATACGGCGATATGTCCTTGCGCGACCAGAGGCGTCCGCGTAAAATGTGGGTGTGTACAAGTGAGACGATAGCTGATTGCAAAATCAAACGTGCGGCTCTGAGGATTGTAGCCGAGCGCCCAGAGATTGAGAGAGTCCATTCGCACGAAGCTCTCTGTTGTATCGGAAGCAGTAAAATTGGATGCGTAACCAGTGTTTGCTTTGAGGGTCGCACGAACCTGATAGGGTGTGTTTAACTCTGCGCCGCCCAGGAGTGTCCGTTCCAGCGGAATTGTGTAGTGTCCCGGCGTGCGAACGTGGTGCAACCTGCGCTCGGGTCCATACTCAATGACGAGCGTCATGTCCCCCTGCCAGTGAGGGGAAACAATCTCAACTTCCACCGACGGAGACGGATTTTCGTCCGTAACAATCACCCATTCATTGCGCAGGCGCACAAGCGGACTGCTCGCTTGGAAGCGAAACTCTTTCTTGCAGACCCTGCCCGGTACCCCTGCCTGATATTGTAGATAAGTCACTTCCGCGATGTTTTCCCCATTGGGCAGTCCCCGATCTTCTCCACTAAAGGTATCACCCCAACCATAAGTGTAATCAAGAACGCCCTCTTTGTACCCTTGTAGACACAAGCAGAACAGGTCGTTGCCGAAGACATTCTGACACTCTGTGTAGCTCAGATACAGCCTGCGTTCAGGAAATGCGCCTGCGGGACGGTTGTTTTTGAAGGTAACATAGTCAAAATAAAGAACAGGTGGTTCAGGCGTATCGACAGCGTAGAACCGGAACTGGTCGGCAAGGGTCGTGGCGCAGGTCAGAGAATCCGGGTCATTTTCGATGGGATAGTATTCCGAGGTGGCGTTGATGCTGGCGCACGTGCGAGGCAGGAAACACCCTGGTTCGCCCACTCGGCAAAACGATCCTGAAAGCGTTCCGCCCACCCCAAACTGCGGGAAGTTGAATCGCACGCGGAACGAGGTGGGTTGCCGCGTTGATTGCAGTGCAAAGATGAAAACGCCCTCCGCGTCGGTTGTGGGATGTTCCTCGACCCAGTGTATCACGCCTGCTGTGGTGTTGATTTCCACAACGGCGTTTGGAACAGGTTTCCCATCCGCGTCTTTGAGTTCGATAACGCCCCAGATCAGGCTTTCGCCATCCGCAGGAACACTGGGCATGTGCAGCCCCCCCGTCAGACGATAGCCCTCTGTTGCGACCGATGTGAAAGTCCCGTTCTCTGTCGCAGCGTGCAATATCTCGTGTGTCACCAGGTTAGATTTTTCCACCTGGGCAAGCAGTAGCGCAGGCACACAGAGCCACAAAGTTGAAACCACCCAGACAGTCAAATCACGTACCATCAAGCAAGAATGGAGGGGGAGCGTCAGATTAGTCTCCTCCGTCAATCTTCTCGGGTGAATCTTTAGCATTGGTTTCACCACCTCTACTTGTTAATTCGTTTTTATTTTCTGAAAAGGTTGACATCATTGCCTGCGCTTTGTGGCGAATTCGGAAGAATTGATGCTTTACGGTGCCTACACAGACATTCAATCGTCGGGCGATTTCCTCGTGAGTATCTCCTGACAAGTAATGACTCAGGATAAGGTGTTGCTGGGGAGAGAGAAGAGCTTTCAACTGTTGAAGCGAGAGGGATGTCTCAATTTCCTGAAGAAGGTAAGATTCTCGTTCTTCTGCTCGGCACGGCGTGGAAAGCGGCAATTCACAAAAGGGAATTTCCCATCGGCAATGCGCTTTTCGTCTAAGTTCCGCCGCACGGAATCGAATCCAGCGTCGGCAAATAACTTGATCCCGTCGGGTTGCCGGATGCTCCCAAGGCAAATAGTCGAACATGAGCCAGAAACGCAGCAGCACATCTTGTACGATATCCTCTGCGTCCGCGTCGCAGCATACTAATCTGCGTGCCACGGAGAACATCCAGGTTCGCCATTCGGTTTCGGTACGCACTGTCGGTGCCCCCGTGCTTCTCTCGTGCTTCGTAATATAAATTGACGTTTGACAAAGAAATTCCTGCTATGTTTCACTCTGATAGATTATTGTAATCGGGTCTGTTCTGCCGACGAAGTAGAAAGGCAAGCTTACAAGGAGATCACAAGGACATCGAGATAGTCACTGAAGTAGCCGGGTTCTTCCCTATCTTATGCGCGTTCTCCAGATAACGCTCGATAGGGAGCGAGTCGGTATAATTCCCCACGCAATGGCGTTTGAGGTTCTCCTGGTCGCTGTGATTGCCGCGTTTTGGGTGGGCGCGTTGCCGTTTGGTTACTGGGCGGCGCGACTGCGCGGGGTAGACATTCGTAAGGTCGGCAGCGGCAATATTGGCGCGACGAACGTATTTCGCGCGTTGGGCGCGAAGGTTGGGCTGACCGTGCTGCTACTCGATGCGCTGAAGGGGTTCTTGCCTACCTGGATAGCCATTCGCGCGGGGGCGGACGATGTGTCGGCGATCCTGGTCGGTGTGGCGGCGATTTTGGGGCATACTTTCTCGCCGCTGGTCGGGTTCAAGGGGGGCAAAGGTATCGCGACGGGGTTAGGCGCGTTGCTGGCGGCATCGCCGTTAACGGTGGCAGTGGCTTTCCCCATATGGTTGATCGCGTTTTTGCTCACACGCTGGGTGTCGCTCGGCTCGGTGTTGGCGGCGGCGACTGTGCCGATTGCAGCGTATTTCTGGGGGCACTCGCTGCCAGCGGTGGGCATCCTCGCGGCGGCGGCGGCGGTTGTTATCTGGAAGCACCGCGCTAACCTCTGGCGCATCCTGCACGGCGTGGAGCCAAAACTTCAGTTCCGCAATACCCGCCCAAACCTTGAGCAGGAGTGCCTGAAACTGGCACAAACTGCCGTCGAGCGAATGGTGCTGGAAGGTTCGCGTATCGAGCCGGATTTGAAGCATCTGCCCGGCCTGCTCCGCGAGCCGGGTAGCGTGTTCGTTGCACTCTATCAAGGCGAGCAGCTGCGCGGGCTGATGGGCAGTCTCCAAGCACAGCAGCCGACCCGTGCCCACGAGATTATCTATCACGCCACTCGTGCCGCGCTGCTGGATCCCTATCACCCACCCATCGACGCCAGCGAGTTGCCCACGCTCAAATACATAGTTTATCTGGTGGAGTCTTACGAACCCCTCACGAACCTGGAGCAGGTAGACCCGCGCCAGGACGGTTTGCTGGTGGAGTGGCAGGGCAGATGTAGCGTACTTGCGCCGCCCGCGCCGAACTGCAGTCCGCAGGATCAGATTCATTATGCCTTCACACGCAGCGGCGCGCCCCGCGACGGTCAACCGATGGTCTATCGCGTGCGTCTGAACCGTTTGGGTTGAGCGATGTGGGTCAAGATTTGCGGGATCACGAACCTGCACGACGCGCAGGAGGCGGCTCAGGCGGGGGCAGACGCGCTGGGGTTCATTTTCGTACGCAATAGCCCACGCTATTTACCTCGGCATAGCCCCAACTGGCAGGAGTGGCTGTGCGAAGCACGGTCTATCGTCGGTGGGGACGCTGACGCTACGCAGGGGGTATCCGTCGGCGGGGACGCCGACGCTACGAGTGGCGCGTTCGTAGCGTCGGCG
>JAOAFW010000059.1 GCA_026416065.1 Fimbriimonadales bacterium | reverse complement strand
GCTGGACTCACTGAACTCCGGATCGGTGGTAAGCTGTTTCGTCTCGCCCGTTTTCACATCCACCACATACAGGTGATAGCGCTGGTCGACGAACGCGCCGTCGCCGTCGAGTCGCCAGTAGGCGCGACGGATGATGCGCGGCGGGTTCGAGAAGCCCTTCTCCTGACGCTCCTTGCGGACTTGTTCGCGCCATTCGGGGGCGGTTTCGCGATAGATAAACGCGATTTTACTCCCGTCGGGCGACCAGGCGAAATCGGCGATGCTGCCTTCCTCCAGATTCGTAATTGGGCGCGCCTCGCCCCCGTCGGCAGGAATCACATAAATCTGGCTTTTCGGCTTCTGGCGGTTGCTGATAAACGCAATCTGCTTGCCGTCGGGCGACCAGCGAGGCTGGGAGTCACTCCACTCGCCATAGGTGAACGGCTGCGCCTCCTCGCCGGCGCGCACGCGCCAAAGGTTGGAAAAGTATTTGTTTTTCTCCGTGTCGATCCACTTGTAAACGAACACCACCTGACTGCCGTCGGGCGCAATCTGCGGACTGCCCAGCAGCTTGATACGGAACAGGTCGTCAATCGTGATAGCGCGTTTCATAACGGTTGCCTCCACGCACTGGATTCGCACGCGGGCGCAGGATTCCTGTTCCTGGTTCCATCGGGTGCGGCGGAGTCGTTTTCAGGGGTTCGCCCGTGCGGCGTCGGGCGTTATCTCACGCGGCTCGGTTGCCTCGGGTGCGCTGGGGTTGCCGGGCAAGGGAGTACTTAGCAGGATACTCTCTTCGTCCTCTTTGGGTTCGTCTGTAGAGAGCCACACGAGATTCCAGTAGGCTCCGGCGCGCCGCAGTGTGAGCCGCTCTATCCATGTGCTGGGGGGCGCGAGGCGTTCACGTCCCTGCAGGGCGTGTATCCGCAAGAGGGGAGCGCGGAAGAGAGTCAGCACCTGGGTAAATCGGGTGCGGGCTTCCAGCGGTAGCTGGCTCAGGGGCGCCACAGGCTCAGGAGCGTCGCGGGGAGGGTCCCAGAAACGCGCGCGCTGGTCCGGTGGGAGGCTCTCCAGAATCGCCATCACCAGCCACGCCTCGCCCAGTTCTTGAGGCTGAACATTTACCGGCTGTGCGTCGGGTTGCTCGCGAAGGTTCCACACAGCGAAGCCGAACGCCGTCGCCAACTCGCGCGCCTGCTCGGGACGAACGGCGTGATAGAAGCGTCGCCATGCCTCGTAGCTAAAGTCGGAGCGTATCAGGTCGCGCACTGCCGCCAAAGGGTACTCCCAGACGCGCTCCACAAACGCCGACCAGCAACGCACCATCCACACGCCCGCGCGTTGCTCCAGCAGGCATGGCAAGTCACTGCTTTCCAATCGCTGCGCCAGCGAGTTGCCGCTCGCCTGATAGGCAATCTGGAAGACCCCCAAAACCTCCATCACGACCTCTTGCTGCTGCTCCCGCGCCCAACGATAGACCACCTCCGCCAAAGGTGTGTTTTGCGCAAGGGATGCCTTCAGCGGCTGTTTCACGGTGGGGTGGCTGACCAGCGGCGTATGTTGCTCATAGGCGCGTTCGTAGGCGCGCACCAGTTCACTGTCAATCTGTCCAAACAACCGCTTGAGACGCTTCGGCTCCCACGAAATGTTCACCGAGTCCATCAGATTGCCCATGCTCAAGCCGAAAAAGTCGGAGCGTGGCAGTGCATCCGGAAACTCATACTCCCCGCTAAATCCGTACCCACTCCAAGAAGCAATTGCCTGTACGGGGGCTTGTAGCGGCGCCACACTATTCAGGGGCACAATCTTCCCCTCCACATCGTTCAGGTGCCATGCCAACTGGTCAGGCGACAAGACGACCGTATGGTCGCGCACGACCACCTTTTGTTCTATGGTTTCCAGCACCGTAATCGGCGGGCGCATCTGCTTCAGAAGGGCGTCGCGCGCCCATATCTGACCGTAGCCCATCGCGAACATCCCCAGCGAGTTGAGCAACATCATCTGCAACAGTTGGGGGTCGTCCAACGCGCTTAGCCCCGCGTTGCCGAACATTTCGCGGAACGCCTTGAGGCTCTCATCGCGCTCGTCGACTGCGGCGCGTTGCGCCCAGTCCAACAACTCTTTGGAAAAGCCGAAACTGCTCAACGGGTTTTCTGCAAGGAAGCGTCGGTAGTATCCGAAGGGGTCGTTCTCATCGAAGCTGCTCACATCCCGCTGCAAGAATTGCGACAACTGCCTTTGCATACGGTGGAACGCGCGCCAGTCTCGCAGCGCCTGATCCATCGGGAACTTGCGGAACTGTTCGATGAACTTCGTCATCTGTGATTCCAGCTGCGCACGCTCTGGTTCTGCTAAGTCGTCCGAGTCTTCGGCATAGGCCTCGAGGAGTTGCTTGACCGCGTCTTGCACGGGAGTATTCTTGTCCATCAGCACCCAGAACATGCGGGCATCGCGGTCGCGTCGCTTTTCCACATATGCCGCCAGCTGCCCCCGCCAGCGCCGCTCCTTGAGGGCAACCTCGGGGTCGCGCTCCAGAATCCAGCGGTTCTCCGACTCGCTGATTTTGCGGAAGCGCACATCCAGCCCAGCTTCCAGCAGTTCACGCGCCTGTTGCCAGCTGCGCGATTTCAGATGAACGACCGCAAGTTGTTGTTGAAGGGCGCGCGCGCAGTCGACCTTGCGTCCTTCCACCGACATGCGCTGTGCAATCTCCGCGAACGAGTAGTAGTTCAAGGGAAACTCCACTTGCGCGAACGCCCACAGGCATCCACTCAACCCCAGAAAAAGCGTTAGCCATCCCCTAAGCATGACCCTCCTCCACTTATTCTCCGATGACCTGAACATGCACCGTGCGTGTACGAGGGCGCGTGTCGAAGTCGATAAGGACAATCTGCTGCCATGCCCCGAGCGTCATTCGCCCGCCGACGATGGGCACGGTGAGCGAGGGTCCCAGCAACGAGGCGCGGATGTGGGAGTGTCCGTTATCGTCGTGCCAGCGGGCTTCGTGGGCATAAGAAGCATCGCGCGGAGCAAGGCGTTCCAGTACAGCTTTCATGTCCTGCTCCAAACCCGGCTCGTACTCGATGGTCGTAATCGCGGCGGTGGAGCCGACCACGAACACCGTTGCGACGCCGTTCACGACCCCACAGTCCAGAATTACCTGCTCCACCATGCCCGTGATGTCGAGCATATGGTCGTTGCCCTGCGTGGAGAGCGTGAACCTGCCTGAGTGCACCATCAAGGTCAATTGTACCCTGAACTTTCTTGTGATGTAATACGAATAGGCAGAGCAAACAGCGTGATGTCGTCGGCGGAGACACCGACGCTACGCGGGGCGCATGGGTAGCGTCAGCATCCCGCTGACGAATCGTTTCGCTTAACGACAATCGGTGTAAATTACCGATGCCCCACCCCACCGCGCCGTCCTCACTCTCTCCAGCGCAGCTCCTGCTCAGTAATCACGTGTTCGAACAGCGGTTTACCCTCTTTATCGCACAAGCTGAGGGTGAGTTTGCGTTCACCGCGCTTGCCCTGCACGCGGATTAGCCCGAAGTGTCGCTGTCCGCGCACCCAGGTGTTAGGCACTCGCGCGGGGTTGTTCGCCTCGTCGGGGTGTCCGTTCGCTGGACCCGCCGTGAGCGGACTGGCGGTGAGCTCAAAGAACGGATAGCTGCCCTCCCGCTGCACCTTCAGCAACTCGCCCATGTGCCGGTCGCCCGAAATGAACAGCACGCCCGGGATGCGCTCGCGCACGATGAAGTCTAACAACTCCTGCTGCTCCGCCTGGAACAGCCCGAAGCCCTCGAAGTAGACCATCGGGTTAATCATCTGCCCGCCACAGGCGATGATTTTGAAGGTGGCGTTGGACGACTTGAGCGCGGTTTTGAGCCACTCCATCTGCTCTTTGCCCAGCATGCGCTTCTCCGGCGAGGGCTGCAAGCGGTTGGGCGAGCGGTAGGTACGGTTGTCCAGCATAAAGAACCCCACATCGCCCCATTCGAAGCGGTAGAAACAGCCGGGCGCGTCGGGCAAGCCATAACGAACCTGGGGGAAATAGTCAGCGAACACTTTCAGCGCAACATCCTTGAGACGGAAACTGCTATCGGAATCGTTCGGACCATAATCGTGGTCATCCCAAATAGCGTAGTGGTGCGTGCTGGCGAGCAGCGGTTGCAGCTCGGGCTGTTGACGACTCTTGCGCCAGCGGTTGCGCATGCCCGATTCGGTAAGCCAATCCGGCTCCACATAGTAGATATTGTCGCCCAGCCAGAGCATCAAATCGGGGCGCGTGCGGTGAATCGCCTGAAAAATCTCGTGTTCCCCGCCGTAGGGTCTGCCCGGGCGGTCTACTTCGGGGTCGTTGAAGTAGGCGCAGGAGCCGAAGGCGAAGCTGAACTCGGGCGGGTCGGCGCGCCAGCGCCAGTGGGGCTGGGTCTGGAACTCCAGCGGGTAGTCGAGCCCCACGCGCGCGCCGTTGAGGTACACCTCATACTCAAAGCGAGTTCCAAAAGGCAACTCGGTCAGCCGAAAGAGGGCAATGTGGTCGTTCGCCTTGCTGGTCTGGATTGGCTCGCTCAATCGGCTGGTCTCAGGCTTGCCCTTCTGCCAGTAGCGAACCTGCAATGTTGCATCCTGGGTGGTCTGCAGCCAGATGACCGTTTCATTCATCTCGGCATAGCCAAGCATGGGACCAGAACTCAGCAGCGGGTGCGTCTGCGCCTGCGAAACCGTAATCAGAACCGCACAGAGCCATAGAAGTAGTAGAATGCGCTTACTGCTCATGGCGCAATTATGGCATGGGGCACGGTTAAGATTGTGTGAAGCACGCTTGTTGCAAGGATATGTGGCACAAAAGTTGCTATACTATTGACTAGCGCAATTGCGCCAAGGAGGATTATCATGCGATTGCTGACTTTAGGCCTGGGCGTACTCTTGTGCGCAGTGTCCTTTGCTCAGGGCAAAATCGTCGTGAACAACGACGAGTGGACGCTTTCTAACACGGGCTACTCGAACGCTCCCGACGCCGACCGATTCGCCCGCAACGTGGCGAGCTGGTTCACGGGCGGCGGCTCGGGCAACTTCCTTGCTTACACGAACAACTTCGGTCTCGCAGGCAGCCAACTTGCCAACACGATGGCGAACGCGGGGCATACGTGGACCGTCTCCACTGCAGGAGTTTTGAACCTCGCGCTTATGCAGAACTACAACGCCGTCTTTCTGGGCGGGTATTACACGAACATCGTTATAGCCGACCTGATTCAGTATGTGCAGAATGGCGGGAATGTATACCTGGCAGGCGGTACGGGCGCGGGCGGCGCAGTTGCTGAGGCGAACTTCTGGAACCCGTTCCTGAACGCCTTCGGCTTGGACTTTGCGCCTCGATATAACGGGATTGGCGGCAACATCGCCATCAACAGCCCGCACCCCATCTTTGCAGGCGTGAGCCAGCTGTATCAGAACAACGGCAACAGCGTCAGTGACCTGCAGCCGCTGAACCCCAACAACGAGGTGCTGGTCTCGCTTCAGGGTCAGGGCTTGTACGCGGTGTATGTGCCCGAACCTGCCAGCATGCTCGCACTGGGCGTCGGTCTGGCGGGTCTGTTGGGGCTGCGCCGTCGGAAGTAATACTTTCAGACTCCTCGCTTCGCTCGGAATGACAGAAAGCTACTCCTGTCATTCCGAGCCGAAGGCGAGGAGCCTCGTGCTTACACTCTCCTCATCTTAGAAGTTCTCCACCCGCAGCGGGTCGTACCAGTCGCGCGTAGGCGGTTGACCGGGCGTCTGCTGCCAGGTCTGCTCGAACTTGTGCCACTTCGCGTGTCCGTCGGTGAACACATAGTTTGAACCGCCGCTATGCCGAGTAATTGCCAGCGTGGTGGGAATCCCGCGCTGGGTGTCCCACAGACGGTCGTTCATCATCGCGTCCACCACGCGCGGTGGATTGCCCCAGTACATCGGCATAAAGTGGTCGCCGCGTATCAGCATATTCGGGTACTTGCTGTTGCGCTCCGCCAGCTCCGCCACGAACACGCACTCCGCAGGGCGTTGGATAACCGCCAGCGGCACAGGGCGTGGGTTGTTGGGCGCGCCATGCGGCGGATGGAACGGGTCAAAGTAGGCGTTGAAACCATAGGAAGTGAGACGCGGGTTCTGTGTGTCGCTCCACGCGGGGCTGTTGTCCGAGGGACAACGACGTAGCAACTCGTTCTTCACATACGGCTGCACCAGCACAATCCAGCTCTCGCCCGGCGTGCCCATCATGCGCACCGTAGGCAGCACTTCATCGTAGTCCTGCGTGTACATCTGCACCGCGATGCCCATCTGTCGGCAGTTCGACAGACACTGCGTCTGACGCGCCTTCTCGCGCGCCTGGGCGAACACAGGAAACAGAATCGCCGCCAGAATGGCGATAATCGCAATTACCACCAGTAACTCAATCAGTGTAAAGCCATTACACTTCCTCATCATTTGCC
>JAOAFW010000058.1 GCA_026416065.1 Fimbriimonadales bacterium | reverse complement strand
ACATCTGCCGCCATCAGCTTGCCCGGCACCACATGGTAGGTCAGAATCGCCGTGAGCTGCTCCTTATTTGCCAGCACTGCCTGCAGCGTGTCCTGCGGGATCTGGGCAAATGCCGCATCGGTCGGGGCAAACACCGTGAAGGGACCCTCGCCGCTGAGCGTTTCCACCAAACCCGCTGCTTGAACGGCTTGAACGAGCGTATTGAACGAACCTGCCTGTACCGCGATATCCACAATCGTTGGCATAGTGAACCTCCTGTCTGTTTTCGCGCAGTTACCTGCGCACCTTAAGTATGCCTATCCTCGCACGAGGTTTTCTGTGATTGGAATCACACTGCCCCAAATTCGGGGTATAATCTCCTGCAAAGGAGGTAGAGCATGGAGCAAACCGCTCAGCGTACCGATGTGTATACTCTGTTGCAGTACACGCTGGATCTTTACATCGCCAGCGCGTGGCAACTGATGGGGTTCGCGCCCGACCCCCTTACAGGGCGGATACAGGTTGCACTGGACGAGGCGCAAATCGCCATCGATTGCGCTGATTTTTTGGCAGGAAAACTCAAACCATACCTCGAACCTGAGGTTCAACGGGAGTACGAGCGACGACTCCGCGATCTGAAGCTAAACTACCTGACGAAACAGGACGAATCGCGCATGGAGGCATAAGATGGGGATGATTGTATGGGCGCGCGCTTTCGCGCAGGGTATTTGGAAAAGGCGAATTCAGGCACAGACTGCTGTGCATGTCGGATTGCTGCGCACAACGGCAATACTCAAGTCGTTGCCGGAAACGGCGCGCGAGCAGCTTCGAAACTGGTGCGGCAAAAGCGTTGATTTTCCCATCGAAGAGCAGCGCATATTGCTGGCAGAATACTATGAGCGATTTGAGCAACTGGCGGAGCTAATCTGCGATGCGGCGTTTGCGGGCGAGGGTGCGCCGTTCCAGGAAGAATATGCCCGATTGCGCGGCTGGCTTCAGCGAGCGTATCCGCAGCTTAAGCCCTACATCACGGCGCATATGAACCTCGATGCCAGCGATGCCGAATTCGGGGCGCGTATCGTGGGCAAACCCATCGACGCAATGGAAGCCCTCTTCGCGGCGGAAACGGTCGAGGACATCCTGCGCCACGATCAGGGTGATCTGATTGGACGCCTCGAACGCGCCCGCAGCGCACTCTATCGCTACGCCGACTACCTGAGAGAGGTTGTCTGAACCAATTTAGGGATCAGTAGCTCAGAATTTCATCGGGGATGCCGAGCTACGAGCGCCCTGCGTAGCTCGGCAAAATGCGGTAGTATCACGATGCTTGAACTCTCGACCAGCATTAGCAGCCCTGACCAAAGTTGAACAGCACGGTCAAGAGGTCGGCATCGTCCACCGCTCCATCACAGTTCAAATCTGGGCGTCCCAGTTCATTCCCCGATTGCCCAAAAGTGAACAGCACCTGCAGTAGATCTGCGTCGTCGATGCAACCGTTACCATCTACATCGCCACTGTGAGGAACACATGCAGGATGGGTGTCCAACAAGAACGCCTCATATCTGCCCGTCGCGGCGTTATAGCCTGCGCCAACGATGTAGCGAGCGTCAGGAGTGATCCCATAAGCGGCGAGAAGTGCTGAACCATTTGTCAGTAGACTGGCGTATAGGACATTCAAATCCTGCATCCCACCCGCCTCGGTCCAGCGGAAGGCAACCCAGTCATTGTCCGCATTCGTTGAGGAACCAACGATGACGCCGCTATTGGAGGCTGCGTAGGCTTCACTTAAGCCGCCGGCAAACGCGCCAAGCTCTTGCATCCCCGTAGCCTCGGTCCAGCGGAATGCACGCGTCCTACTGCTTTCATCCTCAGCCCAACCGACAACAGTGGAGCCATCAAGAGAGACTCCGAACGCCTCGCTCAACCCCTCTTCATAGAGTACGCCGAGCGACTGCATTCCTGACCCCTCGCGCCATCGGAACGCGACGCGCGGGTTCGTGGCGCCTGCTGAAGCCCAGCCTACGACGACAGAACCATCCGCGGAAACCGAGTTTGCGCCGGCGGTGACGCCGCCCAGCGTGCCGAGATCCACTAACCCCGTCACTGCTGTCCAGCGAAAAGCGCGCTCGCGCGTGTTATTGAATCTCCGTCCCACGCCAACAACCACGACGCCATTGGCAGATACATCTTTGGCGAAGCTCCGGACGCCGTCGCTGAAAACACCGAGGTCCTGCATTATGCTGTTTTCCCAGCGGAAGGCGCGCACATGTTCAGTAGCGATACGCGCCCATCCTGCGACAATGAGCCCGTCTGCCGAGACGCCGTAGGCTGCGCTCTGCGTTCCACCAAGCGTTCCCAGGTCCTGCATCCCTGTTTGTGCTGTCCAGCGAAAGGCGCGCTCCCGGTTGGTCGAGTCGTAAGAAATTCCGACAACAACCGTTCCGTCGGAGGATACATCCTTCGCCTCACTCACATTACTATGTGTGGGCAAGACACCCAACCATGTGAGCGTTTGGGCATGCAGCGCGCCCCAGGCGCTAACCCCGATGCCCATCGTCAATACCGTCCTACTCCAGATTGTTCGCAGTCTCATTGTTGAACCTCCTTACGGGATTTGTTCGCTCCCCCACAGTATTGAGGGAGAGAATGAAGTGCGAGATTACTCGCCCTTAAACCCTGCCTCGCTGTCGCGTCAGAACAGCGATATCCAAGCGCGTATCACCTGCTTCGGTGACGGATCCCTAATAAGCCCACTGCACCCGCAACGAGCGCCAAAAGGCTGGAAGGCTCTGGTACCACCTCAAATCGGTACCAAAGGATCTCA
This sequence comes from Fimbriimonadales bacterium, assembly GCA_026416065.1. Classification (GTDB taxonomy): domain Bacteria; phylum Armatimonadota; class Fimbriimonadia; order Fimbriimonadales; family GBS-DC; genus GBS-DC. Next base: position 1,132 of record JAOAFW010000058.1, on the reverse strand, counting down.
TAAGGTCCTATGCCAGACGCGGAGAAATTGTGGACGCCTGCCGAATCGGTGAAAGTGAACCCGATGGCAGTAGGGGATGATGTCGCAGCGGACGACAATACCGCGCCTGCATTCTCAGGGAAGAGCATGGCGCCTGTGCGAAAATCGTCATCACAAGGGCTGCCATGCTCGTTCGCCATACTGAATCGGGTCAGCGCCAGGTAGTAAACGCCGGGGGCATACTGGCGTACCAGTAGAGACTGGGTCGTTGCGCCTGTGCCTCCGCCGTCGGCGCTCTCATCGTCGTTACCATATCCCGGAATCGCGTTGAAGCCGGCGTCGTAGATCCAGAGCTCCGTGTTCAGCGTTGTACCCCCAATCGTGGAGATCGCTATAGTACCAGGTTGGAAGATCCCCAGATCGGTCGGGATGATTTCCAGCCGCTCCAGCGTTGCACGATAGGGCGCTGTTGTGCTGGAGGTTCCGAAAACGCGATAGTATATCTGCTCCTGTCTTCCGAAGCCATACCACTGCACGAAGCGGGGTGGATTGGTGGTAGTCGAAGATCGCTGAACGAGGCCCTCCACACCGCTTCCTGTCCCCACCGGACCGGGCCAGGGACCGGGCGTCGCTGCGGTTTGTCCCTGCCCCCGAATCTCGCCGGTATGTCCCGCCGTGTCGCTCGTCAATATAAGGCGATATCGATAGATAGCAGGGGCAGCGGACACCGTTTGGACCCGGAAGTAGTCCAGCTCGGAACCCGTGGACCCCGTGCTGGTTCCTTCGATCCACTCGCCCGGGCTCATGAAGAAGTAATTCGCTTGTGCACGCGAGTCGTTCGGCTCGCTTTCCATATACTGCGCGCTTGCGATCAGCGCAGCCATCGCCACACTGCTCGACAACATTCTTGCAGCTCTCATTGGAATCACACCTTCATCTGAACCTGTGTCCCTCGGACTACCGAACGACAGCCTCTCTGGACGCTTCGCCCAGAACAGACAGATAACAGGGCGAGCCAAACTCCCCTCTCAGGGAAAGCAAAGCAACCGAAAGCAGTTTGTCAGCATCCCTGCCCGAAGTTGAACAGCACCACCAGCAGGTCGGCGTCGTCCACGATGCCGTCCTTATTGATGTCTTCATGGCGGGTCAAGCC
>JAOAFW010000373.1 GCA_026416065.1 Fimbriimonadales bacterium | reverse complement strand
GCATCGCCTGTAGCGTGGCTTGGAGCCGTTGGAGTTGCTGCTGGGGGTCAGCGCGTTGCTGGGCGGAGAGCGGTCTGCCCTGCATATCCTGATTCGACTGGAGTTGCTGTTGCAACGACTGCGCTTCGCTCTGCAGCTGCTGCATCATCTGCTTCAGTTCGGGGTTGAGGTCGGCGGGGTTCTGTTGCTGCGCGAGTTTTTCGAGTTGCTCGCCTGCGGTTTGCGCCTGCTGGTGGAGCTGTTCCAGTTTCTTTTGGCTCTGCTGTTCCAATTGGCGGGCTTGCTCCATCAGTTCGTTATAGCGCAGCAGGGCTTCCTGCTTATCCATCTTCGCCTCGCGGGCGCGTTTGTTGTAAAGCTCCACATTCTGCGCGATGCGTTTGGTCAGCTCGTCGGCGTCCGGTTTCCTCGCCTCTTCCAGAATCGGCTTGGCGACTTCCTGAATCTCTTCCGCTGCCTGCTTGATTTCCTTCTGCTCTTCGCGTCGTTCGGGCACGGCAATTGCCAAAATCTGCGGCAGGAAGTGCATGAACAGCAAGAGCGCGACCGAGCCAACGAAGAGTTTCTGCCACTTACCGAACTGCGGGCGCAGGATTTGTCTGGGGTTTGCCGCCCCGAGTGCGACCTGAGCGTCTTCAATCAGGGGCAGGTCGAACAGGTGCGCGCCGTCGGTATGCTCCATCGCGGTTTGCAGACGGTCTTTGAGACCCGCGCGCCGGTCAATCAGCTGCGCCACTGCTGTGTCCGAAACGCGCATCAGGAGCCCATACAGCACGCCCATCAGCACCCCTGTTAGCACACACGCGCCCAGTTGCCAAGGGTAGATGATGAGCAAGCCGCGCCAGTCCAACAGGCTGAGAATCGTTGCCACGAGTGCGCCTGCGATTCCCGCCATCGCGCCGTAGCGCCACGCCAACAGGAGCCTCACGCGCCGTCGATATGGGCGCAGGCGATCCGACCAGTTCAAAGCGTTCAACGCCATCGCTATACCCCCAACAGCGCAGAGTATACCTGATGCCTGAAAAAGCAATACCCTCGATATGAAGAGAGCCGACGCTACGGGAAGCTAATTGTAGCGTCGGCGTTTCTTCACTCTTTTAGAGGGTACCTAACTTTTGACTCCCGCTGCGACTTTCGCCTCGGTTTTGGCTTCGGTCTTAGGCGCGTCGTAGCGGCGCGGGCGCGGCTTGATCAGGTTCACATCCACCGGTTCGTAGTGGATGGCGGGCCCGTCGGGCGTCCAGCGCGCCATCGTGGTTTTCAGGTAGTTCTCGTCGTCGCGTTGTGGGAACTCCGGCTTGTAGTGCGCTCCACGGCTCTCGTTGCGGTCGAGAGCGCATGCCGTGATACAGATTGCCAGCTCCAGCTGGTGCTGTAGCGTGCGAGTGAACGGAATCACTTGATTCGTCCAGCCCACGTGGTCGGCGATGTTGACATGCTTCACACGCTCGCGCAGCTCTTTGAGGCGTTCAAGGGTCTGCATCAGGCGTGGATTCTCGCGCACGACGGTCACATTTTCGTCCATCAGCACGCGCATCTCGTCCGCGAGGCGGTAGGGGTTCTCGGAGCCGCTGCGCTTTCCAATTTCCTCGAACTGCTGCTGATGCTTGCGCTGTTCCTGCTCGAACAGGCTGCTCGGCAGGTCGAAGGCGGAGCCTTCCACATTCTTGAGATACTCCACGATGGCGGGACCCGTCGCCTCGCCGGCGAAGATACAGCTCAGCAGCGAGTTCGCGCCGAGACGGTTCGCCCCGTGATACTGGTAGTCCACCTCGCCCACCGCGTACAAGCCCGGGATGTTGGTCATCTGGTTGCGCGGGTGGACTGGCTCCATCACGCCGTCGCCGTTCACGGCGTAGTCGACCCATAGCCCGCCCATCGAGTAGTGCTGCGCAGGGTAGATGCGCATCGGAACCTCGCGCGGGTCTTCGCCCACGAACTTGATGTAGACCTCCAGAATACCCAGCAGTTTCTTCTCGATTTGCTGGCGTGGCAGGTGGGTGATGTCG
>JAOAFW010000007.1 GCA_026416065.1 Fimbriimonadales bacterium | reverse complement strand
GCGCAGATGCTCTACGAGGTCATTGACCAGAGCGGCGGGTTCTATCGCGGGCATGCGCACCCGGAGCATCGCTCCATCATGAACGTCACCTGGCGGTTGCCGTCGGAGGAGCTGGAAAAGCAGTTCTTGCAGGAGGCGCAGGCGCACGGGCTGCATGAGCTCAAGGGACATCGCTCAGTGGGCGGTTGCCGCGCGTCGATCTACAACGCCATGCCCATCGAGGGCGTGCAGGCACTGTGCGCGTTCATGCGGGAGTTCATGCGACGGAACGGATAGCAGGGTCAAACGCCGATGCCCAAAGCCCGCGTTCAGTTCGTTTGCACGCAGTGTGGCTACACGACGCCGCGCTGGATGGGGCAGTGCCCCGAGTGTAGCGCGTGGAACACACTGCAGGAGGAAGCTGTTGCGCCGGCGCGCCCGGTCGCTACGCGCGGGGCGGTGCGCTCCACGCCTGTCGCTGTGCATGCGCAACCGCTTGCCCATCTGAGCGAGACCTCCGAGACACGCTTGCCCACCGGTATCGACGAGTTTGACCGCGTGCTGGGTGGGGGTGTTGTGCCAGGCTCGCTCATTCTGCTGGGAGGCGAACCGGGCATTGGCAAAAGCACCCTGCTGCTGCAGGCGGCGCAAGGATTAGCGCATCACGGCAAGGTGCTGTATGTCACGGGCGAAGAGTCATTGCGCCAGTTGCAGATGCGCGCCAAACGCCTGCATACGCTCAGTCCAAACCTGCAAGCCGCCGCCACCGCAGAACTGGACACCGTGCTGGGCTTGTTGCACACGGAGCGTCCTGTCGTCGCCGTCATCGACTCGATCCAGACGCTCTACACCGCGCAGATTGACAATCCGCCCGGCACGGTGTCCCAGATTCGCGCCTGCGCAACCGCGCTCCAGCAGGTCGCCAAAGAGCAGGAGATTGCGCTGTTTCTGATCGGGCACGTCACCAAAGAGGGTGCTATCGCGGGACCTAAAGTGTTGGAGCATCTGGTGGATGTGGTGTTGTATTTTGAAGGCGACCCGCAGGGGCTGTTTCGCGTACTACGCGCCAGCAAGAACCGTTTCGGTGCGACGGACGAAGTTGGGGTGTTCGATATGCAATCGGAGGGACTTATCCCCGTGCCGAACCCCTCCGAACGCCTGCTGGCAGAGCGCGCTGTAGACACGCCCGGCTCGGTGGTATTTCCGCTGCTGGAGGGCAGCCGTGCGATGCTGGTGGAAATCCAGGCGCTCACCACGCCCTCGTTCTTGAACACACCACGCCGGGTGATTGCTGGTCTGAGCTACGAGCGTGTGAGCCTCGTGCTGGCGGTGATGGAGAAGCGGCTTGGCTTCCGGATGTTATCCCACGATGTGTTTGTAAACGCTGCAGGCGGTGTGCGCGTGTTCGAACCCGCGGCGGACCTGGCGGTGCTGATTGCACTGGCGTCCGCGATGCGCAACCGTCCGCTACGTCCCGACCTCGTGGTGTTTGGGGAGATTGGATTGGGCGGCGAGGTGCGCGGGGTTCCCCGTTTAGAAGCGCGCCTGCAGGAAGCCGCGCGACTGGGGTTCAAGCACGCGATTGTGTCCCGCAGCAACCTGCAACGCCCGCACGAACGCCTGCCGCTAACCGCGCTGCCCGCGCGCACTGCCCAAGATGCACTCGGACTTGCGCTCGGCAGCCCACGCGAACGCGAGTCCGAACCCGAATCGCCTTTTGACTAAACGCTCAGGGATGCAACTGCTGGCTCACCGTCTCGCGCAGCATCATGCCGCGGCGCAGCCACTCCTTCACGAAGGTATGCCCGCTCATCGATTGTTCATAGGGCACAACCCCGCGCGGCACGACGCCCATCGCCACGCCATGCGCGATAATCCCCGCCGAGAAGCCCGTGCAGCGCTCCATCGCGGTAAAGCCCGTCGCGTCGTCGTGATACTCCACAAATTGCAGACTGATGGAGTACGGCGCACCGTTCTTCACGCCCGAACCGTACACATATACCACCACGAGGTCTTTCTCCTCGGGGAAGTCGATGTGAGGTGGGATAATTGTCGCGGCGACCTCGCGTGGGGTGATATGTACCCCGTGCAGATTGATGGGCTTGTCGTCGAAGAACCCCAAATCGCGCAGGGCGCGCATCGCCGCCCAGTGTCCGGGATAACGCAGCGTCTTATAATCGTACTCATTCACCTTGCCTTGCAGCGTATATGGCGCGGTGGAAGTGCCACCTGAGGTCGGTGCGGCTTCCAATGCTCCCAGCCCATCGATCTCAACGCACTCCACATCGTCCATCGTGGGTACATAGTGAGGCTTCCCTTCATGCAGGGTGAGCGCCTCGCCCATGTACTCCGAAATCACGCCAATCATGTTGAATACGAGTTTGTAGCCAATCGGTGGGATAGCGCGTTGGGGCAACCCGCCGCAGCGAAGGCGAATCTCGTGACACGCGTCCATTTTCTCCATGCAGTACAACCCCAGATGGTTCACCATGCCGGGCGCAAGACCACAGTCGGGCACAAGCGCGATGTGGGCTTTCTTGGCTTCGTCGTCGCGCTTGCGAAATTCGTTCCAGAACCACTCGGGGTCGTTGCCCATGTCGATGAAACTGCGTTGTACATCCAGCGCGTGCTGAATCAGGCGCATATTCATTTGCCACGGAACCGCGCTGATAACCACATCCGCTTGCTCAAAAAAACGCTTCACCTGCTGCTCATCCGAGCCGTCCACGCGCTGAGGATGGACAATATCGTTCTGCAGCAACTGGTTGACCCACTCCGCTTTTTGCGTTGCGCGTTCCTCATCAATATCGCCTAAATAGATCGTTTCGGCATCCCCGAACCGTGCGAGGTCATAGGCAACGGCGGGACCCTGCATTCCTGCTCCCAAAATAGCGTACTTGTATTGCATCGGCTTACCTCCTTCGTTTACAAAACAAAGGGGGGCGTTGCGCCCCCCTGAGTTTATTGTACCCGATTCGCCCATTTAGGACGCTTTTATCGGATGAGCTGTAGCACGCCCTGCGGCGCGAAGTTCGCCTGACCCAGCACGGACATACCCGCCTGCTGCAGGATCTGGAACCGTGTGAAGCGGCTAATCTCCTCGGCGAAGTTCGTATCGCGGATAGCCGACTCGGTCGCCGTCAGGTTCTCCTTTGCGATGGACAACGAACGCATGTTGCTCTCCAGCACATTCCTCTGGAATGCGCCCATGTCGCCGCGCAGTTTGGAGACCTGCGAGATAGCGGCGTCGATGATCTTCAGGGCTTCTTCCGCGCCGCCGGTCTTGGTGACATCGATGTCCGCCAGGCTCATGCCTGACACGACGCCCTGTCCAAGCTGCTGCGCGCTCATGTTATTAAGAGAGAGGCGGGCGACCTGCCCGGCGTTCCCACCAATCTGGAATTCGAGCTGCCCCGCAGAGGTGCGCGCCATCGCTAAGGCGCCAGCGGTGTCGTCGTTACCGAACTCCTTGAGCAAGACAATGTTCCCCTTCTCGTCGGTCAGGCGCAATCCTGAGTCGGTGGAAGCGCGCCCCCCCTCGAAGGTCACGGTTACCACATTGCCGTTCGAGTTGGTAATCTCCACTTCGGCGACAGCGTTCACCCCCGTGTCGGTGGCATCTGCGCTGTTAATCAGGTTCTGAGCATCGCTCAGCACGACGGAGAAGTTCGCGCCATACTCGCGCGAGCGCAGCACGACCACATCATTGTCCGTGTCGTAGTTCGCGACGACGCCTGTAACGCTGCTCTGTGAGTTGATTCGGTTGATGAAGTTGCCGATGGTTTCGTTCCCGTCGGTGGTGAAGCTCACGCCGTTAATCACGACCGTCCCTGCAGTTCCGATGACTGTATCCAGCCCTGAGTAAGCGGTGTCGCCGATGATTTCAGCGCGCTCAGCGCGGGTGGTGACGTTGACGGTGACCACACCTGTTCCCACAGCATAGTCCTGAGCGGCTGCTGTGCCGACTTGCCCGCGCACCGAGCCGCCGAAGAAGATGCCGCCCAGTCGCGTCGCGTCGGTCACTACTGCGCTGACGCCCGCTGTGCCATCGAGCAGCTTCTTCGTGCCGAACTGCGTCTGCGCCGCGATTCGGTTCAGGCTATCAATCGCTGACTGGATCTGGTTCTGGTTCGCTTGCAGGGCGGTCAGGTCGTTCGTTCCCGTGTTGCCCGCAGCAACAGCGAGCTGGCGCATGCTTCGGAGTAGGTTATGCATTTCTTCCAGTGCGCCTTCAGCGGTCTTCACGAGGTTGGTCGCGTCCTGCGAGTTCGCAATCGCTTGCTCCAGCCCTGCAATCTGAGCACGCAGGTCCTCAGAGCGAATCAAGCCTGCTGGGTCGTCGGCTGCACGGTTGATGCGCAGACCCGAAGCAAGTTTTTCAATCGAGCGCCCGAAGCCATCCGCCGCACGCTCCACATTACGCAGCGCGTTCAGCGCGGACATGTTTGTATTGATGCGTAGACTCATCGTTCTATCCTCCCTGATTGTGTGATTTCCGACGCGCTTGCCTTTGCCGTTCCGTCGACTCAGGCGTTGGATGCGCGTCAGGGGAGATTGTCGGTGAAAGTTAAACTGGTGCTCTCCGCAAATTTGCGAGGATTGTTGAAATATCGTAGAGATGCGGGGTACCTGTGCAAATTACGGATGTAGGAGCCGCTGCTGCCGCAGTGCATGGAGCTGCTGGACAGTCGATCGGGGCAACCGTTGCAGCTGGATGCCTACCCGGTAGCGCGGTTGACCCTGCTCCACGAACGCGACAATTGAGCGCACGACCCCTTCACGCTGGAAGGCGATGCTCCCAACTTCTGTTTGCGCCCGCACGTCTAAGTGAACCTGCGCGCCGCGATGGGGCGGCTCCGCAATCACGATGCATGCCCCTTCTTCACTCAGGTCGACCAGTTCTGCCTCAATAGCACGCTGCAAGCGTCCCGCAATAGAGACGAACGCCCGCCCTGAAACTCGCATGCGCAGGTGCCGACGCCGCTGCAACCGGCGAATCAGCGATGGCATCTGGAGCGTCCAGTATAACGAGTTTTCCTGGGGTAATACGTCTATCACACGCGCCCGGAACTGATACAGGGCGTCGCTACCCGTCCACTCGACTATCCAACGACGAGGGTAAGGCGGCTCAATCACTTCGGTTTCTACGCGAAACCCGTACCCCGCAATGTTCAGAATCCGTCCCATAACCCATCGGTTTTCTGCCTTCAAGGTCGCTAACACGCCCGCTTCAAGCCACACCTGCGAGTGTACAGCGGTATCCCCCTGCGTATCCGCAAAGGAAACCACAGCGTGGCTCGGAGTCAGGTGGGGAAGACGCCGCAACAACGCACGCACCGTCCCCAACAGTGTGTCGATATCGAATGGCTTGTAGAGTAGCGCC
>JAOAFW010000406.1 GCA_026416065.1 Fimbriimonadales bacterium | reverse complement strand
TCCCTGTCCCTGCCTCAGCCGTACCCTGAAGCGACATTGCCCCATTCCCAAGCGCGCCTCTTGATTCGGCAGGGTCGCTTCGAGTATCATTTACTGCAGGTAGTTCTCGCGCCTCCAAATGCCTCGCTGCAGGAACCTTTTGGGGATTGCCCGCTCTTATCTATCAGTACATGCGTACTCAAGGAGGTTTTTACACGTTATGCGTCGGATTATGTTATGGTTCGGAATGTTTTTTACAGCATGCCCCCTACTTTGGGGACAGGGGGTAGACCCTGCGACTATTCCCGCACAGAAGCTCTCCACGCTACCGACTGTCGATGGCGTTGTTAGCGCCGCGGAGTGGGCAGAGGCGTTCGCGATTACGACATTTTACAACCCCGTTCGCGGCGGGCGCGCCGACTTGCCCACACGCGCCTATCTGGGCTATACGGACGATTCTATCTACGTGGCGTTTGTTTGTGAGGATTCGGAGCCTGCCCTGATCCAAGCACAACAGACACGACGCGGCAGCAATCTGGAAACCGACGACCGGGTGGTGTTCGCGGTTGACCCCCAGGCGCGTGGACAGAACCCCTACCAGTTTATCGTCAACCCACGCGGCGCACAGCGGTTGGTTGTGCCTGAAGGGGTGCCCGAAAATGTGCGCTGGCAGGGCGATTGGGACGCCGCAGCGCGGCTGACCGAAACGGGCTGGAGCGCAGAGATGCGCATCCCGTTTCGGATTTTGCGCGTGGGAACAGGTCAGAACCAGCTCGGTGTCGCGTTCGCGCGTTTTATTCCGCGTCGTGTGGAAAGTTATATCTTTCCCAACACGGGCGCGTATTTCAGCTTGCGCCTGCAAACCCTGTGGCAAGGGATTGAAATCCCCCGCCCTGCGGCTTCGATGGTCGTTTTGCCGTATCTGCTGAGTGAAACCGCTACGAACACCAGCGGCTCGCGCGGCGGCATCGATGTCAAATGGAGCTGGGCGCAGGGTCAGACCGCGTTGCTGACCTTCAATCCAGACTTTTCCGCGATTGCCGCCGACGTCGCGAGCGTTGATTTTTCCTACACTGAACGCGCCCTCAACGAGAACCGTCCCTTCTTCGTGGAAGGGAATGGCTTCTTCCCTTGGCGGCGAATGTTCTATTCCGTGCGTGTGCCGCAGCTCAACGCAGGCGCAAAAGCGTTCGGGCGATTCGGCGCAGTGGAGTACGGCGTCCTTGCGGGCGAGTACGAGCGCAGAGACCGAAAAGCGCAGTTCGCGGTGGGACGCACCCGCTACCGTTTCAACCCGCAGTCCTATCTCGGCTTGATTTTCACCGAGAATACTTTGCCCGTCTCCGAGCGCATTGTGGGCTTTGAGGGCGCGATTGGGCAACTCACCAGCGGGGGCGAGTGGCAACTCCACGCTACCCATGCACGTCTGTCGGCAGCGCAGGGAGGAAGCTACACCGTTCTTTATCTTTATCGGAGCGCACCGCCCGGGCAGCTCGGGTTCAACATGGATTACACTGACATCTCGCCGGGCTACGCGCCCACACTCGCCTTTGTGCCCGAGCGTGGCTGGCGCGGCTTCGAAGCGGAACTGAACTACAACGACCAGCCCGCAGGTACAGCGTTGCTACGCTGGAGTGCAGAACTGGAGTATGAGACGCGCCGACGCTATTCAGGAGGTCTGCTCAACGAGCGCATGAGCATCGGCGGGGAAGTCCTCTTTCGCAACCAAATGCAACTGGGCGCGCAGATGAACCTGCTGGAGCGTCCCCCCTACAACGACCGCACTCTTGCCTTCACTGCCGGCTGGAACACGCGCGACGCCTACCGCAACGGCGCCGCCTCCTATCAGTTCGGCGACCAGAACGGCGGACGCAGCGTCTACTGGAGCCTCGAACAGCGACTGGAACCGCTGCCCCGATTCCGCATCGGTTTCCGCAAGGAGCAGCTGCGTATCACCTATGCAGACCGCCCGCGTGATACTGCTGACCAGACAATCCTCACGCTCAACTACGAGATTGACCCCGAGCGTATGGTGGGACTGCGATGGGTAAGCAACCGTTTCGAGTTCGGCGGGCGCGTGCGCGCCTCTGACAATCTGTATCTAACCTACCTCCAGCGGCTCCGCTCCGGGCAGGAGTTGTACCTGCTCTGGGGCGCGCCGAACGCCAACCAAACCCAAAACAGACTGGCAGTCAAACTGGTCAGCCCCGTGGAGTGGTGAGAGCCTATGGCACGCGATCCAGACGCGCTTCCTGCATATGCAAGGAGGGCGCGAGGTACAATCACACTAAGAAAATACAAAGGCGTAAGTGTCTCGTGGGGACAACAGTAGATGAGAGTAGGTATTCTCGACATAGGCTCTAACTCCGTTTTACTGCTTGTTGCTGAGCGTGTAGAGACGGGCTGGCGTGTCCTCACCGATCAGGCACGAATCACGCGCCTGGGTGAGGGCTTCGGCACAGAGCAGATGCTCCAATCGCATGCCATCGAGCGCACGCTGCAAGCAATTGAAGAGTATTTGGCAATCTGTCGTACGTTGGGCGTGGAGCATGTGATTACCGCCGCAACAGCGGTCATACGCGAGGCGAAAAATCGAGAGGTGTTCGTAGAGGCAGTAAAAAGGATTTTCCCCTCATCCCCTGACCCTCGCTCCTATACCGTAGGCGAAGGAGAGGTAAAAATCTCCTTCCCCGTATCTCAGGGGATGGGAGCACGGGCAGAGGGCGGCTATTTTATCCTCTCCGAAGCCGACGAAGCGCGCCTGAGCTTTCTTTCCGTGGCGCGCGATTCAGATTTGGGAGTCGGAGGTGAGCTGCTCGCCGTTGTGGATATCGGCGGCGGCAGCGTGGAGGTCGCACTGGGGAGAAACGATGTAGAACGCGGATTCAGCTTTCCTGTCGGCGCGGGGCGTATCCGAGAAACGCATATGCCGAGCGATCCGCCCGACCCACGGGAGGTGTTGCGCTCCGTGCGCTTTCTGGACGAGACCTTCGCCCCTCTGCGCGACCTGCCTCAGCCGGAGCGCGTTGTTGCTATCGGAGGCACGGGCGTTAACCTTGCGATGCTCGCGCTGGGGGTTACCGAGTTTGACCCTGTGAAAGTGCACGGCGTGTGGTTCGGCGACGAGACGCTACCCGGGCTGCTTGAGCGTCTCCTGCGCCTGAGCGACACCGAGCGACGCGCCTTGCCCGGGATCGAGCCGGACCGCGCGCCTCTACTGCATATCGGCGCACTGATTCTGGAACGCGCCCTGTTTGCCCTGCGTCGGGAGGAAGTGCAAATCAGTACGCGTGGGCTGCGGTATGGAATCCTTTGGAGCCTCTAAACACGCACATCCAGATTCTGCCCCACGCCGTCCAGTTGCCTCAGTAGGGTCGCGGCTTGCTGTTTCTGCACGTCCATCACCTTCCGCGCGAGGCTCACCTGCGCCTGATTCGAGACTTGCTGCTGCGCATTCGCTGGGCTAAGGGCGACCGGATCCATAGTTGAGATTTGCATAGGGGAGATTCTCGGTATCCAGCAAGTATCGCCTTACCCAGAACGATGCGGGGTTATATCAAGCGGGCTTCAGTTGTCGCACCTGTTGTCGGGTACGTGGTCTACGTGGGGTTGCGCTCTAACAGAGGGAAGGTCAAAACGGTTAGTGTCTGTTTGACCGCGGCGCCACATCGATTGTGCAGAGGAAGCTCGTCCCTGTGTCAGGGACGAGCGTTAGACAGGGGCTACGGACAGCCTGAGAACGGGATGTAGTTTCTGCCGTCCAGTGCCATGTTCTCGTACCACTGCGGGCGCGGGATGCCCATCGTCAGCTTCGCGTGCCCATCGGCGTAGGCAGCCATCTGCCCCTTGGTGCCGCCTGCCCAGCGGCAGTTGGGCGATCCCTGATAGCCGGTAGTGGACTTGTCCGTGTGGCGACTGTAGTTGCTGTCGGCGTCCCAGAAGAGCCAGATATTGGCAGGCACATCGATAGCGGCTTGAGGTACGCCTGCGAGGTTACCCCGACAGTTCGCAGGAGTATTAGCAGGGCAGTCGGTGGTCAGGCGTGACTTGTAGGCATAGGAAGTACCCGCGCCCTGATAATTTGGATCGCCCGTGCTAAACTGGGGTTGCTCCCACACACTGGGGCGCGGCTCAGACGGACAGAACCAGATCTTGTCGTTCTTCACATACGGCTGAACTACCGTGCGCAACTGAGGCCACTGGTTGTTGAATGCACGAGAAATATTCGTCGCAGCAGGGTAGGTCTCGTCGTAGTCCTGAATGTACATCATGATGCCTGTGGCAATCTGGCGCACATTCGACAGGCAGCTCGAGGTACGCGCGCTTTCACGGGCACGCGCGAACACGGGGAACAGAATCGCCGCGAGAATGGCGATAATCGCTATCACGACCAGCAACTCGATGAGTGTAAACCCTCGTTTCATAGTGGCGTGAGTTTAATAACTTCGCCGTTAATGAATAGTTAAGAGGACTTGTAATACGCACAGAACTCCTTCAAAGGACACTGCTCACATCGGGGGTTCTGCGCTTTGCAAACCGCACGCCCATGCTGAATCAGCGCGACATGGAAGCGGTAGACCAGCGGTTCGGGAATCATCGACTCCAACGCGT
>JAOAFW010000404.1 GCA_026416065.1 Fimbriimonadales bacterium | reverse complement strand
AGATGTGTATAAGAGACAGTCGCAGAACTTACCTACGCTGCTGATTGGGGAGTTGCGGTAGATTCTCTCCAGGAAGTGTGGTCTAATAGTCGGCGGGACGCCGACGCTACACACAGTACGTTCGTAGCGTCGGCGTCTCGGCGACGATTTGCGCCAATTCCAACAATCTAAACGAATCTTGATTGTCCTCACCCCCAGCCCCCCTCCCGCACGCGGGAGAAGGGGAGCGCGGTGCAAGGGCAAAGCACTCAAGCAATCCCAACCACCCCGAGCGCACTTCCGCAGACGCACACGCGGCTCCCCTCTTCCACGAAGTGGGGCAGGGAGTGAGGGCAATCCATACCCTTCCCACGTGCCACTGATGGGGGTCTCGCGTGCGGAGCGTGTGGCGCGTGGGGGGCAGGGAGAGTTGGAGTGGGAATAGGAGAGGCTGTACCCCATAAACTCCGCTTGCTATTACACCCCAAGCAAGCGTAGAAGCGTCTCAAGATACCGCACCGACAGATCGGTCATGCGAATACTGATGCCTAATAATCCGGGCAAGCTGGCTCCGAGCGCGACGACACCCACGGCGATTTTGGCAGGCATCCCGATAAGCCATACGGGGATCTGTGGTACCGCGCGTGAAACCGCCGCCATCGCGCCGTCTACCACCAGCAACACGCCTCCTGCAGGCGCAGCAATCTGCACACAGAGCATCATCACTTCGCCCCCTAACTGAGCCGCTGTTGTCAAGCTGGCATCTGACCATGCACTGAGGTTGCCGAGCGTTGCGCCTGTTTCGAAACTGCGCGCCAGCGCCAGCAGCAGCCAGTGGTGCCCGTTCACCATCGCAAACAGTGTCATCGCCAGCATGTAGTGAAACTGCGCCAGCAGCGTCGTGGGAAAAGTAGAGACCGGATTCAACACCTGCATCAAGTTGAACCCCATCGTCGCGTCCAGCACTTCGCCCGCCATCACGGCTGCGCCAATAATCATGCTGACCCCGTAGCCCATCATTAAACCGATAACCGCTTCACCCACGAGGCGAATAATAAGCGGAACCCAATCTGTGGGTGGTGTCCCCGTGTAAGGCTGAATGAGGGGCGCAAGCGCGAGTGCGATGGTCGCCGAAAGCCCCACGCGAATCGGCGCAGGTACCGTGCGACTGCCGAACACTGGCGCAACCAATGCCAATCCCGACGCCCGCACGAACGCCACCAGAAACGCCCAGAACCACTCAAGATCGAGACTCATAGGGGCGGTAGATTAGAGAACACCTTCTTGGTAAACTCCACAATTTGCGTGAGCATCCAGCCGCCAGCGAAGAGCGCGACCAACCCGACGGCGATGATTTTGGGAATAAACTGCAGCGTCATCTCCTGAATCTGGGTCACTGCTTGAAACACGCTGACGAGAAGCCCTACAATCAGCGCGGTAATCAGGATGGGCATCGCGACTTGCAAGCCCACCAGCATCGCCTGACGCCCCAACTCCAGCACTTCGCCCTGACTCATACTGGTAATTCTGGCAATACAGTCCCCCTTTTGCAGGGCAGGAAATCCGCCGTGGAGCGCGAATCCCCAAAATGGCTATGACCAGAGTAGGGATTGTCGGTTTAGGCACGATGGGACGCCAGCATATGGACGCCTATCGCCAGATGCCCGATGTGGAGGTCGTGGCGGTATACGACCATCATCCCGAGCGGGCGCAGGCATTTGCCCAAGAGTACGGCGTGCGCGTTGCGCAGAGTCTGGACGAGTTGCTGCAGCAAACTGAGATTGTGGATATCTGCACTCCCACTTATCGGCATGCCGAGTACGCCTTACCTGCAGTAGAGGCAGGGAATTCAGTGGTTTGTGGGAAACCCCTGGGACGGACGCTTGAGGATTGTGAGCGTATCGTTGAAGCTGTGAAGGAACACCGTACCCCCTTCATGCCCGCGCATGTGCTGCGCTTTTTCCCTGAATATCGCACGGCGCATCAACTGGTGAAAAGCGGCGCTTTGGGTGCTGTGGCAGCGGTGCGCATGCGGCGCGGAGGCGACTTCCCACGCACCAAAAGCGACTGGTACGCCGATTTCAACAAAAGTGGCGGTGTCATCTTAGACCTGATTATCCACGATTTCGACTGGCTGCTCTGGACGCTGGGTGCGGTGGAGCGCGTCTACGCCAAAGCGCTCACCTTTCGCAACCTGCCCTACCTGGATTACACGCTGGTCACCCTCAAGTTCAAAAACGGCGCAGTGGCGCATATCGAGGGCACATGGTGCGACCCGGGCGGTTTTAAAGTGAATTTTGAAATCTGCGGCGATTCGGGTATGCTGGAATACGACTCCACGCGCCAAGTCGCACTGCAGATTGCCGCGCGCGCCGAGGGCGGCGCTGGTGGCGGTGTGCAGGTGCCCGAAAGCCCTGCCGTGCAGAATCCCTACTATCTGGAGCTGCGCCACTTTGTGGACTGCGTGCAACGCAGACTGGATCCTGAAATCACGGTAGAAGACGGATACAACGCCGTGCGCCTTGCGCTCGCTGTTATCGAATCGGCACAAACAGGGAGGGTCATCACGCTATGAGCATTAAGGTAGGCATCATGAGTTTTGCCCATCTGCACGCCGACAGTTATGCGCACTGCCTGAAGTCGCACCCGAATGCGGAACTGGTGGGCATCGCCGACCATGACCCCGCCCGTGCGCAGGCGAAGGCGCAGCAGTTCGAGACGAAAGCCTTTGATAGCTACGAGTCGCTGCTGGCGTCGGAGGCGCAAGCGGTCATAGTCTGCTCCGAGAATGTTCACCATGCGCGTCTGGTGCAGATGGCGGCGGCAGCGGGCAAGCACATCCTGTGCGAAAAGCCGTTGATGACTCGACTGGAAGACGGCAGGGCGATGCTCGCAGCGGCGCAAGGGGCGGGCGTCTATCTGTTCACTGCTTTTCCGTGCCGATTTAGCCCTGCGTTCCAGCAGATGAAGCGGATGCTTGATGCGGACGCGATTGGCGAGCTACTTGCACTGCGCGGCACAAATCGCGGTTCGAACCCCGGCGGCTGGTTCAACGATCCCGAGTTAGCGGGTGGCGGCGCAATGATCGACCACACAGTCCATGTCGCCGACCTGATACGGCTGCTCACAGGGCTGGAAATCGAAGAGGTGTACGCCGAGACGGGCAATAATATGTTCCACGGCGCGTTTGACGACACTGCCATGCTCACGATGACCCTGCAGAACGGCGTGTTCGCCACGCTGGATTCCAGCTGGTCGCGCCCGAAAACGTTCCCGACCTGGGGCGATGTGACGCTCGCGGCGGTGGGCACGCGCGGCATCATCGAGATGGATATGTTCGCGCAGTACCTTGTCCACTACGACGATCGCGCAGGACGCATTAAGCAGGTGTTCTGGGGCGATAACATCGATTATCTCATGGTAGACGAGTTCGTGCGGGTGGTGGCAGGCGCGGAGCGTCAGACGCTGGCGACAGGCGAAGATGGCTACAAGGCGGCAGCGGTCGCGCTGGCGGGCTACGAGTCGGTGCGCCGTGGGGAACCCTTGCGCCTGTGATGCAACCTATGGCTTTCGGCGCGCGCCTGCTTGCGAGACGTCGAAGGGCTTGAACCCCAGCGCGAAAGCAGGCGATTGAGGCTTGAGTCGAAAGTCGCCTGCAGCGGGGTTCTCAAATAGCGGGTCGGCGACACGCGAGTGGGTGTCCAGCCCTTTTGCCTGCCACGCCGCGAAGTCGTCGCTTCCAAAGCGTAGCTCGCTCCCATCCTCGCGCCAGTAGAGGTTGTAGTCAAAGCGCAGATTGCCGTCGATTCCGCCCGCCAGCCACTGCGCCCCCCTGCCCACCACAATATTGCGCTCGAAAGTGAATCGCAGATGGTTTTCAGGGCGCGACGCCTGAATCTGATGGTCGCGCGCGTAGGCAAAGATATTGTTGCGCACAAGGTTCTCGCGCCCATAGTGCTGGTGGAAACCCCCATGCGTAGTGCGATACACGAGGTTGTTTTCTGCCACGATGCCCGAGCTGCCCTCATCGAAATAGATCCCCCACCCGCCGTAGCGGTACCCTGCAATGTCGTGCCAGAGGTTGTTGCGGATGACTGTGCCTTGCTGGATGCCCAGCGTATAAATCCCGCCCATATCGCTCAGGACGGGTCCGTCCCCGTTGGAGCGCACGCCGATATGATGCACGTGGTTAAGCTCCACAAGGTTGCCGCCCGCCAGTGACTGGGTGTAGCCCCATGTCCAGCCGATGGAGATCCCCGTGTAGTAGAAGTCGCTAATCGTGTTATGGACGAGGCGGTTGCTGTAGCTTTGCCCGATCCAGACGCCAATCGCGCTGGCGAAGAGTTTCCCGCCGTCCTGAATCACGCAGTCTTGCACCGTATTGCCGAAGGTCTGCTCGCGTGGGTCCTCTCGGATAACTGGCTCGCCGATTTTGATACCGCCTGCGCCGAGATCGCGCACGGTGCAGCCCTCGATGCGATTATACTGGCAGCCGCGTCCCAGCTCGATGGCGTAGGTTCCGATTTGCTCCACCGTGCAATCGATGAACGCGCATCGGCGCGCGCCCTCAGCGTAGACGGCGGCGGGGACGCCGAACGCTGCCTGCACGAACCCTCCGGTCTCCATCTCGGCAGGCAGCGACCACTCGGTGTGGCAAAACACGATGCCCTGAAAGCGCACGCCCTCCACATAGCGCCCCTGCTCAGGCGAGCCGACAAGCCGCACCAGTTGGGTCAGCGCAGGAGCGATTGCCTCCACTGTTTCGATTCGTTCGCCCGCACGAGGCAGGTAATAGAGTTTGCCCTCAGCGCGGCTGAGATACCACTCGCCCGGTGCGTCTAATGCTTCGGGCAGGTTCTCCAGGCAGTAGAGGTCGCCCTCCTGCAATGCGAAAGTGCTGCGCTTGCCGAAACTCAGCACGCGCTCGTTGGGGTTTATCGCTTTCAGGGGCAGGCGGTTCTCCACCCACCGGTTGAACACGAGCGCCTCGCCGTCCTCAAGCGCGGTGAAGGTGGGAATATCGCCTGTGCGATGACGGAAGCGCGTGTGTCCCTGAAACCAGTCGGGCGTGCTGTCCAGCAAGGCTTCCACTTGCAGATAGCCCTTGGTGGGATATCGCGCGCGTGTCGTCCGTTTGCCGTTGACGAACAGTTGTCGAAAGTACCACTTGCCCTCGCGCACGGCGGGAATCTCGGCGACCCAGACGGTTTTCCCATTCCATTCGCTCTGTTTCCAGCCCGTAATGCCTCGTCCGCCGCTCAGAACGGGGGTTTCCCCCTCATAAGCCGACAGAGTCAGCCGGTTCTGCGCCTTGATGGTATGTTCAGGCGTAATCGTAATCGGCTCCCGTAGGAAGTGGACACCCCCACGCAGGCGGATTTCGGTGGGCGCAGGGTCGCTCTCCAGCATGAGTTGCAACGCGCGTTGCACCGTCCGCACGGGTCCGTCCGTGCGCGCACGGTTCGGCGCAACGAGTTTGCCTGACCATGCGTCGTTCCCGTCAGACGCGACATAGAAGATGCGCGGTTGCGCGGGTGCTTGCATCAAAAACGCTCCTGTTAACCAGAGAAAAGCAAGTCGCTTCACACTCAGCGCGATTCGGCAAGAGGTGATGGGTTCCTGTAGATCTGGGTGGGGAACAACCGCTTGAATGTCGACAAGATGCCGACACTACGCGATACGCAACGTAGTATCGGCATCCCGCCGACGATTATAACCTAAGCCGCGTCTTAACTCAGCAGCCCGAACCGAAGTTGAACAGCACAATCAGCAGGTCGGCGTCGTCCACCACGGCGTCGCAGTTCACATCGGCGAGGTTAAACCCCGTCGCACCGAAGTTGAATAGCACGGCAAGCACTGTCTCTTATACACATCT